>JBLHKE010000145.1:0-12881 GCA_047619485.1 Verrucomicrobiales bacterium
CGCAGAGAAAATTCCCGCTGGGGAGGCGATAAACGCTAAGCTATCTGGTGATAGTGGGCGCTTTAGCAACGAAGACAGCGGGGATTTTATCAAGCTCCAGCCCGCATGAGGTTTTCGGAGGTGCCCTGAAGGCAATCCGTGCATGCCTCGTGTTTTTTAGCTCCGTAGTTTTACTCGCCTCATTCAACGTTGGCGGCAGGTTTTACCAAGGGTTCATTTTGTCACGGTTGCCTGTCTGGTAGGCCATGTGAGCTTCTCTGCTTGGGCAAAAGCCTATTTCTGGTCAGGCGATTGAGTTTGTTGCCCCGCATGCAGATTTCTCTTTGCGGCGGCAGAGCCTGCGGCTAGGGAGGCGGATGCGTATTCGAACCTTCCAAGGATTGGTGCCCGCACCTGGCCAAGAGGCTGAGGTAGCGGCGGTGCCGTATGATGTAGTCAACCGCGAGGAGGCAGCAGCCCTCGCCAAGGACTCGCCGAGTAACCTGCTGCATGTCGACCGTGCAGAGATCGATTTGCCGGACGCGGTGGATCCGTATGACGACGCCGTGTATGCCAAAGCGGCCGAGAATTTACAACGCATGCAGGATGATGGAATCCTTGTGCGGGAACCACAGCCGTGTGTGTATCTTTACAAGCAGACGATGGGGGAGCATTCGCAGGTCGGGATTGTCGCTGTGTGCCATGTCGACGACTACCGTGACAACGTGATCCGCAAGCACGAGAAGACGCGTCCGGTGAAGGAGGATGATCGCACCCGCCTGGTCGACGCGCTCAGCGCAAACACAGGACCGATTTTTCTGACTTACAAAGAAGATCCGGATGTCGATGCCTTGGTCGCAGGCCTGATGGCGGAGACGCCGGTTTGCGATTTTGTCGCTGACGACGGGATCGGCCATGTTCTGTGGCGCGTGCCAGAGGGCGGTGGACTGGTTGAGGCTTTTGGGGCGGTGCCGCTATCTTACGTTGCGGACGGCCACCATCGCAGCGCGAGCGCATTCCGGGTCGCGAATGCACGGCGTGCGGCAAACCCGGATCACGATGGTACGGAGGACTACAACTGGTTCCTGTGCGTCCTGTTTCCGGCGAACCAGCTGAAAATTTTGGCTTACAACCGCACTGTCAAAGACCTGAATGGCATGGATGCGAGTGGATTGCTCAAGGTGTTAGGCGAAAATTTTGAGGTCGCTGAGGCTAGCGAAAACGTGCCACCGATTCCAGGTGAAGTGCGGATGTACCTCGAGGGGAAGTGGCATGCGGTGAAGTGGGTAGCTGACGCGGATGCGGATCCGGTTGCGGCATTGGACGTGAGCGTCCTTCAGGATCGCGTGCTTGAGCCGATGCTCGGAATCGGTGACCCACGCACCGACGATCGCGTCGCCTTCGTCGGCGGGATCCGCGGCAGCGAGGAACTCGAGCGGCTGGTGGATTCGGGCAAGGCTGCGGTGGCTTTCGCCGTATATCCGGTCAGTGTCGCCGAACTAATGGCGATCGCCGACGCGGGTCAAATCATGGCGCCGAAGTGCACCTGGTTTGAGCCGAAGCTTCGCTCGGGGCTGTTTATCCATACGTTCTAGCAGCAAGGGGACTCCAACGACACTCGCATGCGCCTGTTCCCTAAAATTCTTCTCTCGGTCTTGTTGATCCAGCTGCTCGGCGGTCTTGGCGCGGCAATCACCAGCGGTGAGATCAAGACTTGGTATGTTGATTTAGACAAGCCGCCGGGCACCCCGCCCAACTGGTTGTTCGGTCCGATGTGGATCACACTCTATGCCATGATCGCGGTCGCGTTTGCGCTCGTTTGGCATCGTGCTGAACCGGGTAAGGCGAAGCGTGTGGCGCTCTGGTGCTTTGCTGCGCAGATGCTGCTGAACCTGATCTGGACGCCAGTTTTCTTCGGGCTCCACCAGATGTTTTTTGCGCTTCTGGTCATCGTCGCGCTCTGGGTCGGCATCGTATCTACCATCGTGTTGTTCAAACGGCTGGACCGCACCGCAGCGTATCTGATGGTCCCCTACCTCATCTGGGTGAGTTATGCGACCTACCTGAACGCCGGCAACTGGTGGTTGAATCGCTGAGGGGCTACTGATCGCCGTCTTGGCGGCGCACCCGGTAGAACACTCTGCCTGCCGAATCCGGAATCTCGGAGTCGGTAAAGGCGGTCACGGTTCCAGTGCTCGGTAAGCTTTCCCCAATCTCCTGCCACACTCCTTTTAGATCGGTCGAGCGCCGCCTCCAGGACGTTCACCTACGGCCGCTTCGGGATGTCCTTGGGGAATGCCAGGCTGAGGATCGAGCCGCTGATGAAGCAGGTGGTAAAACCGATGAAGCCGTTGAGCAGGCCAGAGACTGGCGCTTTGAGGAAGTAGAGCGCGGTGACCAAGGCGAAACCGATCAGGGCACCGAGGAAGGCACCGCTGCCGTTGGCTCGCTTGTTGAAAATCCCGAGAGCGAACAAGCCACCGAGGGCGCCGGTGACGAGACCGATGACTTTGTTGAAATCCTCGAACACTGATCGCATGTCGGACTTGGCCATGACACAGGCAAGGATGATGCCGATGGTTCCCAACAAGACCACAACCACGCGTGCGGCAGTCAGGTTCTTTTCGTCGGGATTGCCCGGGCGTAGCACGCGGGCGTGGAAGTCGGTCACGTAGGCGGTGGCAACGCTGTTGAGACTGCTCGAGACAGTCGATTGGGAGGCGGCGAAGATGGCGGCGATGATGAGCCCTGCGATCCCGACTGGCAGGTTCTGCAGAATGAAATACGGCAGGATGCCGTCGTTCTGCTGCATCGCGGGATCGAGCATCGATGGTGATGCTTTGTAAAAGGCGTAGAGTGCCAGGCCAAGTGAAAAGAAGACCAGTGATCCCGTGATGGACATCCACATGGTGGTCTTGAGCGAGCGGGCGGCGTCTTTTTCAGTCGGCGTGGTGACGTAGCGTTGGACGACGTCTTGCCCGCTTGTGTAGGAGATGAGCGTGTTGAAAAAGAAGGCGATGAATAGGACGAAGAAGGACGTCGTGCCGCCCTTGATATTGAAGTCGGCGGTCAGGTTGCTAAATAATTTGTGGTCGGCGACTGAGGTCTGCCAGACGGTACCAATCCCGCCTTCGATGTTGAAGAAAACGAGGGCAAGGCAGAGCAGCGCGCCACCCATGAGGACGATGGCCTGGATGGCGTCCGTCCAGACAACGGCTTCGATGCCGCCCATGACCGTGTAGAGCACGCAGAGCGCGCCGATGATGATGATGCAGGTGACGACGTTGATGGAGCTGACTCTCGCTAGGGCGATTGCTGGCAGGTAGAGGACGAAGGCGACGCGGCCGACATGGAAGAGGATAAAGGACGCGCTGGCGAACAGTCGCGCTGGCAGGTTGAAACGCTTCTCGATGTATTCGTAGGCGCTGGTGATGTCGAGCTTGCGAAAAAACGGCAGGTAGAAAATGATCACGATCGGGACGATGATCAGGATCGGTGTCTGGCCGGCGAGGTACCAAGAGATGTCGGTCGAGTAGGCCAGGGCGGGGATCGACATGAAGGTGATCGCGCTGAGCATCGTCGCGAAGATGCTCAGGCCGGCGACCCACGAGGGGATCCGCTGTCCGCCGCGGAAGAAGTCGTCGGTGCTGTGGTTACGTTTGGAAAACCAGTAGCCGATCAGGACCATGCCGCCGAGGTAGGCGGCGACGACGATCCAGTTGATCAGGCCGAATGATCTTTTGGCTGGCTCGACGACAGCTGAGAGGATCTGGGGTGAGCGGATTCCGGGCTTGATCTCGCCGGTGGGGATGATGTTGAGGATCTTTTTGTCGACTGCCCATTGGAGGGTTGCGGTGGTGACGGGTGACCAACTGTCAGCCGGCAGCTCGCCCGCTTCGATCCAGGTATCGGTGATGGTGTGGTAGGCGAAAATCTTCTTCGGGAAACCAGGGTGCTCCATTCCAGCGCCGTTCGTTTCAGGTCGGGCGTTACGTTGGTCGTTGACGAATTGGCGATTTGCACCGCCGATCAGGAGCAGGTGGGATTGGCCACTGGGAATCGCGGGTGAGGGGCCGGCGGTGAGTTGTCGCGGGAGGTCGGCGAGCCGCCGCCAGGTGTCACCCTTAGGATCGAACTCGTAGGCGTCGTTGAGGTAGGTGCGCTTGTCCCACTCATCCGAGCCGAGGTCGGCACCACCGAACAGGTAGAATTTTCCGCCAATGGAACCAGCCACCGCGAGGATGCGCGCGGGAGCGCCTTCGGGCCATGGGAGTGGTTCCCAGTAAGGCATTTTATCATTGTTATAGGAGAGGCGTTGGAAGGTCTTTTGGGCTGACTTGCCCGCATCTGGACTGCCTCCCGCAATGTAGAGCTGGCCGTTGACGATGGCTCCGCAAGCCATGCTGGCGGGTGAGGGGAGGTCAGGGACGGCTTCGGTCGCGAAGCGGAGTTCGCCATCGGAATAGATGATGCGCACGCCGGACGCAAAGGACTGTTCCGCATCTTGGCCTCCGATGAAATAGGCGCCGGCCGAGACTCCGTAGCCGACCGCGGATGGCAATTTCTGATCAAGTTTCTTCCAGTCGCCATCCGGCCTTTCGAGAACGAAGATGCTGTCATGCCAGGCCTTCTTACCGCCATCCCATGGGTAGCCGTCAGGGAAGTTGGCTCCGCCTGCGACGATCAGCGCGTCGTTGGAAACTCCCGCGAAGGCACCAGCGAAGCCATTTTCGTCAGGCAGCGGTTTCAGTTGTGACCACTGGAGGGGGGCGTCTGCGATGGCGGTGGCCGGGAGGAGGATACTAAAGAGAAGTATCAGCGCCCGAACTACGCGTTTCGTGCAGACAAGCGTGTCCGCCCTCAGTTGCCGGCGGCGCTGAATCATTGGATGGAACTGGTACACGTCTTCTTGGTTAGACGTTGACGGTTTCGGTTGTGTGGAGGATGTCCGAGGTTGCGACCTCTGCTAGCAGCTCTGCTTTCTTTTCCACGCTGAGCGCGCTCACTGGTGGGCGCGTTGGCCCGCAGTCGGCACCGTGGATGGACATGAGGGCTTTGCCTGATGGGAGCACTCCAAATTTGAGCAGGAGTTCGACGAGTCGCACCGCTTGCATCGAACAGGCGCGTGCGGTCGTGATGTCGCCACTGCCGAACGCCTCCATCATGCGCAGGTAGATCGGCGCGGCGTAGTTGTAGGTGCTGCCGACGGCGCCTTGCGCCCCGATGGCGAGCGCCCCAAGCAATGCTTCATCGACTCCCCAGAGCATGTCAAACTGGCCGTCATTGAAGGCTCGGCAGCGCGAGTATTCGAACAGATCGCCGTGAGTGTACTTGATGCCGGCGAGGTTGGGAATTTCCCCCGCGGCTAGTTCGAGGAAATCGAGCATCGGGACGTGGACTCCAGACAGGCTCGGGATGTGGTAGTAATAGAATGGTAGATCCGGCGCGGCTGCGGCGATCGGCTTGCAGAAGTCGACCAGCTCACGCGCGTTGTCGGGCTTGAGGAAGCTCGGCCCCATCGTCGAGATTGCGTAAGCTCCGCTGGCCGCGGCATGACGGGCGAGTTCCTTCGCTTCACGCGCCGAATGGTGGCCGACGTGAGCGATGACCTTTAACCCGGTCGGGGCAAGCTCTGTCCAGCGACTGAGGATCTGTTGGCGTTCGTTGCTGGTCAGCGATAGCCCTTCACCGGTAGTGCCGTTGACGAAAACGCCAGCCAATCCCTGCTTCGAAAGGGCGTCGATCTGCTGCGGTAGCATGCCGAAATTGACATCGAGTTCGTCGGTGAAAGGAGTATGGGGCGCCGCGATGAGGCCGATGATGGGTGGGAAGTCTGCCATGTATACTGAAGCTTTAGCGCGCTGGGGCCTTCTTGACCACTCCTATCGGATGGTCAGGTTACTAGACCAGTCAGATCTCGAAAAAATGGCTCAACTGAGCTGCGACGGCTGCGAAGGAATTGTGCTGCCCCGCGTTTCTCGGGGAGCTGCTGCCGCATTTTGTCAGCAGGGGGACTTGCTCGCGTGTGTGGTCAGTTCCGCTCCAGGTCGGGTCGTTGCCGTGGTCGGCGGTGATCATGAGCAATTCGTCACCGTTGGTCGAAAGCTTGGGCAAAAAGGTTCCGAGCCACGAGTCAAACTCCGCAAGGCAGTTGGCGTAGCCTTGTGGATCGCGCCGGTGACCGAAGTGCATATCGAAGTCGACGAGGTTGACGAAGGTGAACCCCTGGTGTCCCTCGTCCGACCACAGTCGATCAATCGCTTCCATGCCGGTGTCATTGGATTTCGTTGGGAACGACTCGTCGATCCCGCTGCCGGCAAAGATGTCGGAGATTTTTCCAACGCCGGTGGTCTTGATACCAGCCGCCTGCAGTTGGTTGAGAATGGTTTCCGGTGGCTGGAAAGAGAAGTCGCGGCGGTTCGAGGTGCGTTCGTAGGCGCCGGGCTTGCCAACAAATGGTCGCGCGATCACACGTCCGATCCGGTAGCGGTCCACGTGGCGTCGGGCGATCTCGCAGATCGAGTAGAGTTTTTCAAGCGGCACGACTCCTTCGTGAGCGGCAATCTGCAGAACCGAGTCGGCAGAAGTGTAGATAATCGGGTGGCCGGTTTGCTGGTGCTGTTCGCCGAGCTCTTCGAGGACGGTGATGCCACTCTGCGGGTAGTTGCCGATGAAGTGGACACCTGCCTCCGACTCGATCGCTTCGATGAGGGCGGGTGGAAATTTTTTGAAGGTCGCGAACGCGTCATCGAGAACCGCACCGGCGATCTCCCAGTGGCCGGAGGTAGTGTCCTTGCCTTTAGCCGTTTCGGACATCCAGGCGAAACAGGTGCCGGTGAGGAGCTCTGCGTTATCAGCGATTTCTGCGCCCGCCGCTCCTTGCCGGGAATGCTCGAGGCCGATCGAGTTCAAGTTTGGCAGCGCCAGCGTGGGAACCGTCTCTAAAATGTGGCCGAGTGTGTCCGAGCCTGCATCACCGTAGTCGGTTGCGTCTGGGGCGTGGCCGATGCCGACGCTATCTAGGACAATGAGAATGGCTCGCATGACGCTAGGGTAGCACCGGGATGGCAAATTTCATCTTCGGAGCGCTCGGGCTTGTCTCACTGCTCCCGGTTTGCGAGGCTCAAGGGATGCTCAGCCAATTTTTCCAAATCGCGCTCTCGGTAGCTCTCACTGGTTCTCTGCTCGGATCTGTGTTGGGTAAGCCGAACATCGTAGTGATTCTGACCGATGATCATCGCTTTGATGCGATGGGCTTTGTCGGGCACCCGTTTCTGAAAACCCCGAACATGGACCGCCTCGCCGCAGAGGGCGTGCACTTTGAAAAAGCCTACGTGACGACCTCGCTCTGCTCGCCGAGCCGCGCATCGATCCTCACTGGTCTCTACGCGCACAACCATCGGGTGGTCGACAACTACAACCCGGTGGACCAGTCGCTGGCTTTCTTCCCGGAGTTGCTCCAAGCCGCCGGCTACCAGACCGCCTTCATCGGCAAGTGGCACATGGGAAACAATGAGGAGAAGCAGCGTGGATTTGACCACTGGGTCAGCTTCAAGGGGCAGGGGGTCTATGTCCCCGATCCGGCGATGTTGAAAGCGAAGGGGCGCTTTGTGCCGCAGGCGACCAACTCAGGTTTCAACGTGAATGGCAAGAAGGTAGCGCAGGAGGGGTATATCACCGATGAACTGACGGATTATGCGGAGGATTGGTTGGCGAAGAAGGACGCTGGGAAACCATTTTTTCTCTACGTCTCGCACAAGGGGGTGCACGCGGATTTTCTTCCGCCGGATCGTCACGCTTTCAAGTATGAGGAGGTTGACATCCCGATGCCACCCAGCCCGGTGGCGAACCCAGAGCTGTTCAAAGATCCGCCGATATGGGTGCGCAATCAGAGCAACAGCCGTCACGGGGTCGAGTTTGCTTACTACACTGGGATCGACCTAGCGAAGTACTACCGCCGCTACTGCGAGGCGCTACTGGCGGTGGATGATAGCGTCGGTCGTTTGTTGGCGAATTTGGAAAAGAGCGGCGAGCTGGAGGACACGGTGATCCTCTACCTCGGCGACAACGGGTTTATTTTCGGCGAACACGGTCTGATCGACAAACGCTGTGCCTACGAGGAGTCGGTGCGCATCCCCATGTTGATGCGCTACCCGAAGGCGATCGCTGGTGGCACCAGGCTGAGTAAGATCGTCGCCAACATCGATGTGGCGCCGACGCTGTTGGAGGTGGCCGGTGTCGGTGTGCCGAGCAAGATGGACGGCCGCAGTTTTTGGCGTTTGGCAAAGGGGGAGCAGGTCACTGATTGGCGCAAGCACCTGCTCTACGAATACTACTGGGAGCGCAACTACCCGCAGACGCCGACTACCCACGCCGTCATTGGTGAGAGCTTCAAATACATCCGTTACCACGGCGTGTGGGATCAGGACGAACTCTACGACACGGGAGCCGACCCGAAGGAGCGACAGAATCTGTTCAACGATCCCGAGCAAACAGAGCGGGTAGCGGAGATGAATCGTGCCTTGTTCGAAATTTTGGCAGAGTCGGGTGGTCAAGACATGCCGCTGATGCCGGATCGTGGCACGAAGTACCTGCATCGGAGGACTGGGGGGAGCGAGGGCGCGGCGTTTCCTGAGCCGTTTTACCGTGAGGCTGGGACGACGGGCAAGTGACGACGGTTAGAGGTCACTTGGGAGCGCTGAACGAATCGCCTCAAGCCGTTCGCGCATTCCGTGTTCACCGCACCACTAGGTAGAGTAGCCTCTAGAGCCTGTGTCAGAAACGGCAGTCCCGTTTGCGCATGGCCTATGCTCTCGACGACACGCCAGACGCCATTGGATTCCGTTCGCGCACTGGCCATCAGAAAACGGGATCGCTCTGGCGGTTGCAGCTTAAAAGCGACGCTACGATCCGGCCGGCTCTTAACCTAAGGGGAAAGCGAAAAATAAATGATTAATAGATGCGCAGGATTTTTGGCCAGCACCAAGGCGCATAAGGCGATCATAGCGGGCTATTTGAGCCGAATCCAACACAAGTGATGGCGAAAAAGACTAGTAGATATTGATTAGTTGTTTTTCGTTTTCCCCTAACTCCAATGGACAAGAGTGCCCGGTTTACGGAAGGGGATATCAATCCTCAATGTATCCGATCGTGGCAAAGAACATCTCATCGAAGGTCTGCTCGCCCCAGCGGACTCTGCGCTTCGGATCTGGGTTGTGCGGGTTGAGTTCGGAGTTGTCCCAGGCGTTGCGGATGTGGATCTCGGTGCCGGCGGGAACCTTGAGCGGTTTCTCGAAAACGTAGGTGCGCTGCCAGTTGAAGTTGTAGTTGGGCACCGAGAGTAGCGGCAGGAGGCGGCCGTCTGGGAGTTCCGCTGTGAAGTTCATGAACTTGCCGCGGAAGTGCATGTGCGGGTTGATCGAGTAGAGGGTGCTGGCGGTTTTGATCTTGATCGTTTTGCGCTCGGAGTGCTCCATCGCGCCAGGTGGGATCTCAAATTTTCCATTGGAGATCACGGCGGTGAGAAAACGCTTCTCCACCGGCGTGGTGCTGAAGTGGAACCCGAGCTTGGTGATGTCTGTTTCCGCTCGTCCGGAGGCGGTGTAGTGGAGCTGGAACCGGAGCTTCCAACCTTTGCGCAGGTGGACGGCGCTACCGTCGGGGTAGTTCTGGCCTTGCGTTCCCGGAGCATAGCCGGTGATCCACTGTTCGTTGTCCCGGCTCCCAGGCGGATGCGCCGTGACGATCACGTGGTGGAGCACGCGGGTGTTGCCGGGATTGATCTCGCTCGCGGTCAGCCAGACATCATGCTCGAACGGGTTGTCTAGCGTGACATATCGGTAATCGAAGACACCCTCGGCGGCTACGTTTTGAACGGGAAGTGAAATGGTTTTCGTCGGCGCCCCAAGGTGCCACTCGGGTAGTTCGGGTTGGTAGCCCTCGAGCGGATCGGCTCCCTCGCCGCGAGGGCAATCGTCGTTCACCCAACTCACAATCCGGTGGGCATCGTCCGGTGAAAGGCTACAGTCGTTGGCGAATTTTCCGATTTCGGGGTCGGCGTGCCAGGGCGGCATCTGCTTGGTGAGAATGACCTCGGCGATCATGTCAGCCCAGCCCTCGACCTTCTTGTAGCTGCTCATCTGAAACGGGCCGAGACCACCTTTCACATGGCAGGTGACGCAGTTCGCCTTGAGGATCGGGGCGATGTCTTTGGTGTAGGTGAGGGGCCTCGGTTTCGGCATCGAAACCTTACAGCCCGGAGCATCAGTCTGCGGTGTTGTGATAGGCTCTCCAGCGACCAATTGTTGGATCGCGTCCTTGAGGAAAAAATTCTCAGCGGTGGGCTTCTCTTTCTGGTAGCTCATGCGGTCGTCGATCGCGCCGCGGTAGACGATCCGCCTGCCGTCAGCACTGATGAGGAATGCTTCGGCGGTGCGTTTCACGCCAAGCATCTCGGCGACCAGCTGAGAGTCGTCTTTGAGGATGGGCATGCCGATCGCAAATTCAGTGGCCTCGGCGTCGATCTCACTGCGCTCGTCTTGTCGGTTGGCGTTAAGCATGCAGAACAGAATGCCCTGCATCTGAAACTCCTTCCGCAGGCGCGTGAGTTCCGGGATGCGCTTTTGCACTAGCGGGCAACCATTCCCTTGGATGAAGACCACTAGACCTTTGACCCCCGGCATCTGCAGGTAGTAATCGAGTTCGTGAAATTTACCCTCGTGGTCGATGAGGGCGAAATTCTCGATCGATGCAGGATCGGGCTTCGCCAGACTAGAAGTAGTCAAGCACAGTGCTAGGGCGAGAAGAGAGTGAGGCGAGAGACGGAAACTGATCATCTCCCCTTCATACGAGAATGGTCGCGATTAGGTTAACCTCGATACGAAAAAATTAAGGTGCTCCGATCTCGTAAATTTTGCGAATCTCCTCTGCGCCGATCGCGCGATCGTAGATCAGAAATTCATCCATGCGCCCGTTCAAGTTACGAACAGGGTAGCTGCCGCTCTCTCGCGGGGCGTTCCAGTTGCCGATCTGGGCACTGCCGATGGCAGGTTTTAATTCTGACTTGAGCGGCTGCGTGCTGACGACTTCACCGTTGAGGAAGTGGCTGACCTTCTGCGCCTCGTGATCGAGGGTGACTGCAACCTGCGCCCACTTGCCAATGCGATCCCGGAAGACGACGGGCGAAATGTAGTTTTCGGTCGTCTGGGAGCTCTTTCTCACCCCGAACTGCAGGGCGCCGGCGCGGGTGATCTGCCACTCGACGCCGTTCTTGTTGAGGCGGTCGGTGAGGAGCAGGGCGCTGAAGCGCTGCTCTAGGCGTTCGACCTTGACCCACGCGACCATCGTCAGGGAAGGCGACCGCTTATTGATATGGATGCGCACCCGATCGCTCGGACGGCTGAAGGCGAGTGCTCGTTTGCCAGGCCAACGGCCACTAGCCCAGTGGCTGTCGATGATGGTGCCGTTGCGCAGGCCGCCCACCGCGGCCTTGTCGAGCAGGATGCGAGCTTTGGTGCTATCACTCACGAAAGGGTAGTGGGCGAGCACGTGTGGGTCGCTGCTGAGTGTGTCGTTGCAGAATCGCTGCCAGGCGTCGTGGCGCGCGGTCGCGTTCAAGCGCATCCGCTGGAGCACTTCATCCTCGGTGATGAAGGCAAAATCCTCTGCGAGGATGTCGGTTGATGTCCCATCAGGCGCGACCGCTAAACCGTAGCCCGCGGTGAGAAGATTACGGGTCTTCGGATCGCGGTTTGTTCCGGCTTGATAGACCTCGACTTCACCCTCGAAGACATGAACTTCTGTGAATAGGTCGTCGCGGATGTTGGCTCCGAAAGCCGTGCCGAGATCGACCATCTCCACCAGTGGGGATTTGACTGAAAACCCTTGCGCGGGGCGGGGAATCGTCGCGCGGAAGCTTCCGCTAGTGCAGGCGGCGGAGTTGTCGCTGAGCAATTCAAATTCGGTCGGTCCTTCGAGGATCACCTCAGCACCACTATAAAACTGAAGGCGTGCGACGCCGCTCTCGAGTATCAGTAAGCCTTTCGGCAAAAGGTCTCCGCGAACCGGCTGTCCACCTCCGGTGGCGAACTTGGCGTCCACCGAGTCCGTGAGCACCGCGACGGCATTGTCAGTGGCAATCAATGTGTCATAGGCGATGCGATCCTTCTCCTTGTTGATCATCACGCTGATCAGCACGACTCCGGCTAGCACGGCGGCAGCGGCGGCGGCCATCCACGGCTGCTTCCATGCTGGTGGTGCTGGCGGTTGACGAGTGGCAAGGTAGATCGTGGTCGCCTCATCAATCTGTGCCTGAGGTAGCTTTTCTAGAAACTGCACCGGGGCGAGCGAGCCGAGCTCCTGCTCGAGGTGCGCGTGCAGCACCATGTAGTCGAGGTAGAATTCACAGGCTTCCGGATCCCCATCCAAAATTTCCCCAATACGCTCACGACTTGCCACGTCCAACTCGTCATCGGCGAGCGCGCTTAGCAGTTTCTCAAGCTCTTCAAATCTATCCAGTGTGTCGCTCATCTTCTTGTTCCTACCTTACAATGTCTGCTCGGGGTCGGATCTCATTGATTTTTCGATACAATCTAGCAGGGCGTTACGAGCGCGGTAAAGCGTCTGTGAGATCGATCCGACCGAGCGTCCCATCTTGGAGGCAATGTCTTTTACCGAGCCCTCTGGGGCATACCGCGCCTTGACGAGATCGCGCTGTGGCTTCGGCAGCTTCTCCAGGCAGCGACGGAGCGCGATGTGTCGCGAGGGAAGTTCGTCGATCCGGGAGTCTTGGCGCTCAGCGAGGTAGTCGAGCAGGGAATCGTCGAAAATATGGCGATCCCTAGCAAATTTGCGGCGCGCGGAGAGCACGTGGAAGTAGGCGATCTTGCACCCCCAGGCAGTGA
>JBLHKE010000146.1:0-12724 GCA_047619485.1 Verrucomicrobiales bacterium
CCGAGGGCCGGCGCGGTGGTGTCGATGACGCTGAAGCTGGCAGTCGTGCTGACGCTATTGCCATGAGCATCCTTCGCGGTGAAGGTCACCAGAGCGGATCCAGTGGCACCGCAGCCATCACTGAGGGCAGTGAAGTCATTGGTCCATGCTACTTCGGAGCAGGCATCTTTTGCCGTTGCGCCAGCGTTGCTGTTAAGCCACGCTTGGAGTTCAGCAACATTACCAGCACCGTCACATTCGACGACTTGATCGGTCGCCGGGATGGAGATCACTGGTGCGACGGTATCCACGACATTAACCGTGCGGGTGAGCTGCAATGCCGCGTTACCGCTGGCATCGGAGATGTCGTAGATCACCGAGTAGGAACCAGGCGTCGAGGTATTCACGGCACTGGCGTCAATGATGACGAGTCCCAGTGTCAAGTTGCAGTTGTCGGCGGCAGTTGCGCCGAGTTCGACATACGAGGCCCGGCATTCGATAAGCTGCGGATTGGCACCAATGAGCGTGATGACCGGAGCGATGTTGTCTTGCACAGTCACTGTCGCGACGCATGAGTTCGTATTGCCGTTGGTATCCGTCACCGTCAATTTAACGGAATTCGCTCCAACGTCAGCACAAGAGAACGACGATTGGCTCACGCTGATACTTGCGATTCCACAATCGTCGGTGCTGCCATTGTCAATCTGACTGGCGGAAATCGAAGCGTTTCCGAACGCGTCCAATTGAATGGTAATATCCTGACACTTGGCCACGGGCGGCTTATCCTTGATTCCGACAACGATCCTTGCCGAAGCCGAGTTGCCGTCGTCATTGGTGCAAGTAACCGTGTAAGTTCCCGCATTGGCGGTCGTGACATTGGCGAGGGTCGGGTTAGGTCCGGTAGCGATGAATCCATTCGGCCCGGTCCAAGTGAAGGTGGCATTTTGAAAAACGGTCAACCAATCCAATTGATTAAGAATCAAATGGTATTGGTTTCCGCCTGGGTTACTACCTCCACGGGACGCGTGGAAATCCTGATCAGGGCCTTGAACAATCATCCTTCCCCCGCTGGGATAGGATCCATGTAGCGCTAAGGTATTACCACCCCCGGTGATATACGGTGAGAACACCGAAGACCAGGAAGTCACTCGCAAATGATGATTGGCAAAATGACCGACGATACCATCTGTTAAACCTGGAACTGCACTTATTGTATAACTAGAACCGTAAGAACCGTCAAACTGGTTTCCAATCACTTCAGGCGCCAAATCGCCAATGTTGCGGTCATCCTCCCAAAAGATACTTCCACCCAGATCAATGAACGGCTTAATGCGGGTTGCCCAATCGCCATTTAAGGAGGTTGTTGTGGCCCAAGTAAACAACAAGACATCGTATTTCTTCCGCAGTTGCTCGGGCGTCTGGCTATTATAAGTCGCCGCTGAGATTCGCTCAATCGATCCAGCCCGATCGCCGGAACTAAAGACTTCGTTAAACTCCTGGTTGCCATCATTGTTGCCGATACCCGCCATGCGGATCGGCCCGGTTGCGCCTTCGCCCGGATCACAGGTGGCGCCTAGCACCAGGGTTTCTCCGATACAGAGCGGCCCATTGCTGATTACCGAAGTGATGTCCATGGCCTGGATTTGGCTCCCGCTTGATAGCGCCAATAGCGCGCACATCAATAAGAATGACCGAATCGACCGCTTAAGAATTCTTCCTAAGACGATCGGCGAACCACTGTATTCAACAGATGGTTTCAGAGTTCTCTTTATACTTTCTTTATTTTTCATGTTTTGCTGTTGCGAGGAATTTGCTTTTTGCGTGAGGCGCTTGAGGGCGCCGTTGAAGGGATCGGAGATGGGGAGAAAGGGGTGTGCTCTTCTTCATCCCGTGGGAGCGGGGCTCTTTAATTTATGTCATCTAATCGATAAAGAAGGTCTTCTAATCGATAAAGAGAGGTTCTACAACCTGTTTTTTTACATTTATGTAAAAAAAAATACGAGCGCGTATACACAGTTACGCTGGCGTATCGTCAATCGGATATCACCTCGAGAAAAAAGCGCTTAGAGCGGCATGAGGAATTGCTTGCGGCGGCTCGGGAATTGTTGATCACTGGAGGCTTGATGGCATTGGGGATCGAACAGCTTTCGAAGGTGACCGGCTATTCTCGACCGACGATCTACAACCATTTTGCCTCGCGCGACGCGATATTGCTCGCCCTCGCTCAAAGAAATCTGGAGGTGACGAGCGAATTGATAGCGAAGGCTCGCCGCTTCGACGGAACGACGCGCGAACGCGCGCTTGGTCTGATCTTGGCCTATGAGGTGATGGCACGCTTCGAGGAGGATGAGTTCCACGTCACCGAAGCTCTCGGGATGCCGTGGGTGCGCAGCACGCTGGAGGAAGAGGATGCCAGAGAGTTCATCGCGATGGTAGTTGCCTACTCAAACAACCTGACCGAACTGGTCGAACTGGCGATCGAGTCAGGGGAACTGGTGTTGCCGGATGGGATGAGCGCAGGGAGCGTGGTATTCCACAGCCTCTCGATGACCTACGGTATTTACACGTCGATCATCAAGGCGCGCATCATCCTAAAGCTGTCGAAGGTGGTTGATCCCTGGGCGGAATCGAGGCTCGCTCTGCATGCGTTCTGGGATGGGATCGGTTGGTCGGCGAAGAGCGACGAGGTGGATTACTCCGAGATGGCCGATCGATTCCTGAAAAAGATTTTTCCCGATCAATGGCTAGAACTGGCGATCGCCAGAGTCAAGGAAGAGTCGGGACTCGGCGATCAGGGGGATGCGGGCGGCGAGACCAAGTCCTGCGACCGAACCATTAGTGCGTAAGAGCCTGTCGGACTTACCCGATCCGACAAGAATCATTTTAGAATTCGCCCAGATCGGCCTGCTGCATCGTCATTCAAATTCTCCCCAGCAAGCGGATCTGGATCGGAATTTTAAAAGGTTTTGCTCGAATCCTCTAAGTCCGAAAGGCTCGTAACTCCGATTTGGAATCAAAGCCCAGTGCTCACGAGACTGTCGACGACTCGATTCTCCGGGGTACGATTGCAAATCGAAGCTACGGCAACAGGTCGATCACGTGGAACAAGGTGATCGGCGGATCCCCCTCGCTGATGACGCCACTATCTTCGGTTTTAAAATTTTCGCCAGCGGCTTTGACTGTATCGCTGCTCGCCAAGATTCCGATGCCCTGTTCGCGGCTGGCGGCAGCGACTCTAGCGGCACCGTTGACAGCTTCGCCGACGGCTTTGTAGGCCATCCGTGGGGGGCTGGTCACGGCTCCGACCGAGGCCTCGGCGGTGTGGATGCCGATGTGTAGTACCATGCCCTCACCTGCGGCGGTCTCCTTGAACGCTCTCTGCATCTCGATCGCCGAGGCAAGGGCGAGATGCTCGTGGTGTGAGTTATTGCGAGTGCTGCCAAATGTGGCCATCAGCCCCGCGCCGTAGAAACGGTCGAGGGTGCCGCCGTTGTCGAAAATGGTGGCGACCGTCTGGGAGAAAAACGTGTTCAGGATCGATAGAACCCTCTCCTGCGTGAGCTCCTCGCTGTGCTCCTCGCTGTGCTCCTCGCTGTGCTCCTCGCTGTGCTCCTCGCTGTGCTCCTCGCTGTGCTCCTCGCTGTGCTCCTCGCTGTGCTTCTCGTTGTGCTTCTCGCTGTGCTTCTCGACGTCGTCGATATCGCAGAACATAACGGTGATCCGCTTCTGCGTGCTGCCGGTGCGGTTCTCGAACTCACCGCTACCTTCGGCCACGTCCGAGGTCATGTCGCGGGCGACGTAGCGGCTCAGCGCGCCCTCGAGTTCCAACTTCTCTTGCAGCGAGTCCGCCATCGTATCGACCGCGCGCTCGACGGCGCCGAACTCATCTTTGCGGGAACTGTTTAGCCGGGTGTCGAGATCACCGTCACCGATTTTTTCGAGAACCCCGGTGATCCGCTTAAGCGGGCGGTTGAGCCGGTCGCTCAGGATGAACGACAGTGCGATGCCAAGCGCCACGGTCGCGAGTAGGGCGTAGAGACTGTAGATGCGCAGCTTGCGCTGGATCGTGCGCACCTTGCTGGCATTGAAGTCGATCCCGACCCGCGCCACGATCTTCCTCGATTTGTCGCGCACTGGGGCATCGGCACTCAGGAAAGTCCCGTATTGGTCTGAGGTGAAGGAGATGTCGGCCCGCGCGGATCGTTCGAGGGAAAAGATGAGGTCGCGCGCGTCCTCCGCCTCGAATTCGAACGGGTCACCGTAGTCCGAGTGCTGCTCGCCCGGCTCTTCGGAATCGATCACATAGATCCACTTCGACGGGTCTGCCTCGCTTGGGCGGACGGTGTAGATAAAGGCGATGTCGATGTTCTCTTTGCGGTGTGCATCGCGGATTGCTCGCAGTTGCAAAGTTGTCGACAGGTAGGCCTCGGAATCGTCGGCACCCTCCCCGCGGATCTGATCGTGCTGGTCACCGTCGATCTCGAGAGCGGTGCTGATCGCGATGGCGCGAACCGTCTCTTGGATCTGGTTGTAGAGCGATTGCTCCGCGAGGTGGCTGACCAACAAATAGAGCAGCGTCGAGGCAGCGATTGCCATACCTATAAAGGAGATGAGAATTTTTGTTCGGTACTTCATTGTCTCCTAGTGGGATTGCGGAGTCGTTCAGGGTGAGTGACCTACTTCGATCT
The DNA here is from genome assembly GCA_047619485.1 of Verrucomicrobiales bacterium. Taxonomy (GTDB): domain Bacteria; phylum Verrucomicrobiota; class Verrucomicrobiia; order Verrucomicrobiales; family DEV007; genus JBLHKE01. The sequence continues at coordinate 4,668 of JBLHKE010000146.1, forward strand.
ACCACAACCTACTACAACCTACTACAACCTACCACACCCTACCACAACCTACCACAACCTACTACAACCTACTATAACCTACTACAACCTACTGCAAGCCGGCGTGGGGTGAAAGAGAAAACCTAGTGGTCGCGCGAGGCATTAGGAAAATTTGATCGGAGGATCGAACGGAACTTTCTTTTCGTATCCGAAGAGCTGAACCAAGGCGTTTGGCGCATCGCATTAAGGATTTGATGGCGGCATGCATCCTCTCCTCCTCATCGGCAATCTGAATGTCTTTCTCATTTTCAGAGGATTGCGTTTGATCACCTACTCGATTGGATCTTCCTCACGGTTTTCATAGAGCTTGATGAGTTCCTTTTTGAACTCGGGATCTTCATCGAGCAGCAGGTCGTAGATTTCTTCGCGCAGTTCTGGCTCGTAGTTTTCCCACTCGGTGGTGATCTCGGCGCGGAAGCCCTCTTTGTCGGATAGGATCCACTCTTCGAAGACCACCATGGTGACCTCGAGGCGGCGCTCCAAATCGCGGATGTCGCGCGCCCAGGGCAGCGCTTCGGGTGGCGATGTTTCCGCATGGGTCTCGGCGAAGGTCGCTTTCGCGTTTTCTTTGAGTTCACCGTCGGGGATACCATCGATCCAGTTGGAGGCGCTGGCGGCTGATTTCTCGTCGGCTGCCCAACTGTGAATCACCGCCAGACTCGCTTGATCTCGCGTGCGCGGGTCGATGTCGCCCGCCTGATAACGTAGCCAGTTGGCTGCAGAGCGCGGGTCTTTGTCGGACCAGGCGGCGGCGAAGTTGACTACGATCAAGTTGCGGTCCCCGGGTTTCAATCTCCCTAACCAGGCAAGCCCGCGTTGCGGGTCGAGCCCACCGAGGTGGAAGGCGAGCGCCTTGATCGCCTCGGCGCGCGCGGGGGTGTCGGCGTCGAGCGACGCGACCCAAGTGGTAGCGGCCTCGATGTCGTTCTGTGCCCACGCCGATGTCAGGGAGGCCGCGCCGGCGGGTGCGTTCTCCGTGAAAATGTTTTCCTCTACCCACTGTGAGGCCGCGGCGGGGTCGAGCGCCCCCCAGGCGATGCCGAGTTCGGTGGTGGCATCGTTTTTCATACTGCCGAACGGTAGCTCAACCACCCACGCGGCGGCCTGGCTCGGGTCCTTGGCCACCCAGATCTGCATCAGGTCGTACATGCGCTCGTCGCGCATTGGGTCGTCAGCCATCTGGGCGACGATCGACGCCGCCAGCTTAGGATCGCGCTCGGCGAGGGTGCGGAATTGTTCCTCGTCGGCCACGTCCGGATCCGCAAATACGATACGGCCGGGTTTTTCGCCTGGGCGGATGAGGTGCGGCTCGACGGGCGGGGCGGCCGCGAGGTCATTGCTAGCAGTGGTTGTTCCTATCAGCAGCTCGTCTGATGCCGGTCTGGTGAAATAGCGTAGCAGCAGGACGCCTGCGGTGATGAAAAGGAACAGCGCGGCAACCGCTGAGATCTTCAGCCAGAGCGGTGCCTCGCCCTTGCCGTGAGTCGTTGGTTCCTTCATGGGTCAATTCTTAGAGACTGGTCTCCAAGTTTGGACAAAGACGCAGTCGGAATGTTCGATGTCCCTGCGTTAGCGCGTTGGGATGCCGACGGTGCCGCCGGGATTGGCAGCGATCGCTGCAGCCGTCGTCGGGGCGCTATTCGAGCGCGAGCGGAAGATCTTCCGGCCGAGGGTGTCGGATTCGTTTTTGGCGTCGTCCCTGCAGCGAACATAGATGCGGCGGGCGCGACCCTTGCGCTTGTTCTTGTAAGAGAAGACGTAAGAGGTGGTGGTGGCGTCCGGGTTGGTAAGGATGGCGCGACGCCAGCGCCTGTTGCCCTCGATGCGGTATTCGACCCGCTTCACGCCAACATCGTCGGTGGCGGTGCCGGTAACGGTGACGCGGTCAGTGAAGACGGCTACGCCATTCACCGGGGCGGTCATGGTGACCGTCGGCGGGGTGGTGTCCTGGGCTTGCGCGTTGAGTGCGAACGCGAGCAGCGCGACAGGGAGGGCGAGTAACTTCTTCATCGTCATGGATAAAAAATACGCCTATTACTTGGGCAAGGCGAGAATTTAACCGTTACCTAACAGGATTGTCATTTAGGAACCCTGAATATTTTGCTATTGCCAGGATCTTTGGCGAGCTCGCCTGGGCCAATGCCCTGGGTATCGAGTAGCTCGTACGGTGGGAACGGGCTGTAGTGGAAACCAGGGCGGTTTGATCGCTTCGCATCGGGGTAATGGATCTTTCCGACGGCAGGTTCTTTCTTATCCGGTTTTGATTCGGGTTTCTGCTCGGGTTCGATTTTGGGCTTCGGTGCCGGAATGTTTTTGAGTTCGGGCGTCGGTGTCGGCTTTTCCTCGACGGGCGGATCGATGCGCTCCGTGGGCGTCGGTGTGGGCTGACGTTTCACCTTCTCGCGTGGTGCGACGATGGTCGGCCCGGGTTCGACCTCGGTTTTCCTTTCGTTCGAAACTGGGAGGCGTTGCTCGACCTGGCGGCGTGGGGTCGGGGCTGCTGGTTCTTGGTAGTAATCAGTGCCGTGATTGGGCACTGGTTGCCCGCGGTATCCGTACGAGGGCGATGGAGATTGTTCGCGTGGGGAGGTTTCTCCGCGGATCGATGAGGAGACATCGTGGCGGATGTCGCTGGCGGTGTCGCGGATCGCACCCGCGTGGTAGCGGAGGTCGTTGCGGATCTGGCGGAATGCCTTGCGCAGGACCGGAAAGCGCGACGGCTCGTCGTAGCGCTCGTTGTTGACGCGTTGCGCGGTCGCCTGAGGGGCGAGTGAGGCGGACAGGGCGAGGAGTAATGTCAGGGTGAGTGTTTTCATAAGCGTGTGTCTATTTAAGTGGGTTTCCCCACCTTATTAGACAGTAAACGTTACGTTTTCATTCATTCTTTCAGACGGATTTTTGTGATCCGCCATCGCTGGATCCGTTGTTATTCACCGTTGAAACCCGTGACGTCGTCGTTTTTATCCCTGTTGTAGAATGGCGGGTTGTCGGCCTTGTAATTTTGTGTTGAGCCGTTTTCGCGCCATGGGGCGAACGGGGTGCGTGGTCGCTTTCGGTTGAGCAACTGGGGCGGCTGTCAATGCGGGATGGACAGCCAGCGTGGTGAGCGGGTAGGATGGCCGCTTGAGCAATAAGATCGAACCCGCCGGATCGGAGACCGGAGCAACGCGTCCAGCCAGCTTGTGGTTGGCGCTGGTGCCTGTGGTGGTTCTGTTAGGTTCACTGTGGTGGGTCGTCGGGATAAACGGCGGCAATGCGCGTCCGCCGCTGATCCTTGCTAGCGTCGTCGCCTGCCTGATCGGGCGCGGCCTCGGGTTCCGCTGGATCGAGATGGAGCGTGGGATGGTGAAGGGGATCGGGGTGGCCCTACCGGCGATCCTGATCCTGATGGTCGTGGGGATCCTGATCGGTCTGTGGATCGCAGCTGGGGTGGTGCCGCTGCTGATCGTCTATGGTTTGAAATTGCTAACGCCCGAGATTTTTCTGCCGACCTGTTGCCTGATCTGTGCGCTGGTTTCGCTGGCGACCGGGAGTTCATGGACGACGGCCGGCACGGTGGGGGTGGCGTTGATCGGCGTGGCGACCGGGCTGGGGATCAACCTCGGGATGGCGGCTGGGGCGATCATCTCGGGCGCATATTTCGGGGACAAGATGTCGCCGCTGTCGGAGACCACCAACCTAGCACCGGCGGTGACTGGGGCGGACCTGTTCGAACACATCCGCCACATGCTCTACTCGACCGCGCCGAGTTTCGTGATCGCGCTCGTGCTGTTCACGCTGCTCGGGTTCTCTGGGAGCGGTGCTGGTGAAGTGGCAGTCGGGCAGGTCGAGGTGATCATTTCTGGGCTAGACGAAGCCTTCAATCTGAATCCTATGTTGCTGCTACCACCCATCATGGTGCTGGCGATGGTGTTGCTGCGCGTGCCAGCTCTGCCAGCGATCTTGGCTGCGGCAGGCCTCGGGGGTGGGATGGCGATGGTCTTCCAAGGTGCCTCGATGTCAGAAGTTTTGACGATTGCGTTGTCCGGTTACACCGGGGAATCGGGAATCGCCACCGTGGACGACTTGCTGACGAACGGCGGCCTCGATAGCATGTCGCAGACGATCTCGCTGATCATCTGCGCGATGGTATTTGGTGGGGTGATGGAGAGGACTGGTCTGCTGGCTGCGATCGGGGGGGCGATCCTGCGCGGTGCGCGCAGCACTGGTTCGCTGATCGCTGCCACGGCGGCCACCTGTTTTGGGATGAACGCGCTCGCCTCCGATCAATATTTAGCCATCGTCGTGCCCGGACGGATGTTTCGTAAGACCTACGAGGACCGTGGCCTCGCGCCGAAGAACCTCTCACGGGTGTTGGAGGATGTGGGCACGATGACGTCGCCGCTATTGGTTTGGAATACCTGTGGCGCTTACATGGGTGAGGTGCTCGGGGTGACCGCCGGGCAGTACTGGATGTTCTGCTTTTTCAATCTCGCGTGCCCGCTCGTCACCATTCTCCTCGGCATCACCGGGTGGACGATCGTGGCGGCGGAGAAGAAATAGATTTTATGGACGAGATCAAAACCATCACTGCGGAAATCCGCGCCTTCATCGACGAGCGCGACTGGGCGCAGTTCCACAACCCGAAAGAACTCGCTGCAGCCATCGCCATCGAAGCCTCGGAGCTGCAGGAACAGTTTTTGTGGAAAGACTACGATGCCAGCGAGGCGCATACGAAAGAGAAGCTCGAACCGATCGCGGACGAGATCGCCGACGTCGCGGTCTACCTGTTCGAGCTTGCTGACAATCTCGGCCTCGACCTGATCAAAGAGATGCGGCGTAAGATGCTCAAGAACGCGGAGAAATACCCGGTCGAGAAGGCGAAGGGTTCCAACCTGAAGTACACCGAGCTGTAGGTATTCACCTCCGGAATATCAGACACTTCAAGGCCGCCTCTGGGTCACTGTCTTCGAAACCCGCCACCACCCCGAGCCGTTGTTCGGATTCGAAATCGATGAATAGGTCTTTGAGAAAAGCTTCCCCGAGATGTGGAGCGTTGAGGCAGGCGAGGATCTGGCTATTGGAACCGGTGAGGCCCGGCAGGCGGCGCACGATTTTCTGGTAATCTTTCTCGGCGACAAAACTCCCAGCCTGGTTCGATGGGGGGTCGATGAGGATCAAGTCGAACGGCGCGAGACGCTTGAGTTTGCCCCATGACTTGAACAGATCGTGCGCTAGGTAGCTCGATCGCCGGCAGGTCTCTGGGTCGAAATTGAGCTGGTGGTTCTTGCGCCCCGTCGCTAGGGCTCCGCTCGCCATGTCGAGGTTGATGACCGACTCGGCACCGCCGGCGATCGCCGCGACAGACAGTGAACAGGTGTAGGCGAACAGATTGAGCACGCGCTTGCCGGAGGAGTTCGCCCTCATCCAATCTCGGCCGGTTTTCATGTCGAGGAAGAACCCGTGATTCTGGTTGCGATCGAGCGTCAGGTGGTAATCCAGGCCGGATTCGCTCGCGATGAGCTCGCGCGGGAGTTTGCCATAAACGACCCGTTTGGGAGCCCGGCGAAGGTGGCGTTCCTGGACGACGGCCGCCTCGACGGAGGGATCGTTCTCGAAGCGCTTCACTAGGCTGGTGATGAGATCCGCGTTCTCCTCGCGGGCTTCATAGAATGTCATTAGGATCACTGGCGGAAACGAATCGATGGCGACGTGTTGCAATCCAGGGTGGAATCCGCCACGGCCGTGGAGCAGGCGCTGGGTCTCGGTTCCGAGCGCGGGTAGGGTAGGGATTTCGGGCATGATGGAGCTTCGGCTGGTGGTATCTGGGGTCAACGCAATCGAGAGCGCCGTGGAGATATAGCGGCACCCCACGGAATGCAACTCCGTGCTACCTACGGTATGCTGACTCGCGCCTCAAGCTATGCCCGTCGCTGATTTCGCTAGAAATTGGAGGCGCGTCCCCAGACCTCGTGACGCCGCGGGACTTTCGATCAAACTCTGGCGAGTAAAGCTCGCGGGGTTCCGATGAGAATCAGCAAATTTTGGTGATGTCAGGCATGTCTTGCGGCGTCTGGATTTCCTTCGAGGAATTTCCAGAGTGGTGGATGTTGCCCGTGATGAAAGTATCGATGATCGCCGCCTGCGATGAGAACCGCCTGATCGGATCGGCGGAGGGGATCCCGTGGCAGCTGCCGCGCGACACCGAGCATTTCCGCAGCTACACGCAGGGCAAGGCGATGCTCGTTGGCCGGCGGACTTTTGGTGAGATGGAAGGCTGGTTCACCACGCAGCGACCGATTGTGTTGAGCTCCAATCAGGACTTCGACGGTGGCTGTTTTTCGGTCGCACCTGACCTCGAGGCGGCTCTCGGGTTGGCGCGAAGCCGCGGCGAGGACGAGTTGGTGGTGTCGGGGGGGGCGCAGGTCTATGAATTGGCGATGCCCGTTGCCGACGAACTCCTCATCACCGAAGTTCATGCGATCTTTGCGGGCTGCGCCTATTTTCCTGCAATATCTCCCGAATGCTGGTTCGAGATCAAGCGTGAGCGCTTTGAAGCTGATGAGGAGAACCCGCACGCGATGAGTTTCGTGTACTACCAGCGGCGATGAATTTGATTGCCAGCGAAGTGGTGGCTGGCGAGGGTTGTGGGATGCACTCAAAGACTACCTTCTCTTTTCTAGCGATCGCTGCCGCGGTCGCGATCCAAGTTCTCCCCGCCCCTGCGCACGGGGTCGCTGATGCGATGTCGGAGGCTGCGAAGAATTTTCTCGTCACGCTTGACGACGAGCAGCGCGCGGCGGCTTCCTTCAAGATGAAAGACGAGGAGCGCATCAACTGGCACTTCATCCCGCGCGAGCGCAATGGGCTGACGATGAAAACCATGCGCCCTGACCAGCTGGAGATGGCGATATTGCTAGTCCAGTCGCCGCTCAGCCACAAGGGTATGACCAAGGCGCTGACGATCATGAGCCTCGAGCGGGTGTTGCACGAGCTCGAGAACAACAGCCCGCGCCGCGATGCGGGAAATTACTTCATCTCGATCTTCGGCGAGCCGGGTTCGAAGGTGTGGGGTTGGCGTTTCGAAGGGCACCACCTCTCGATGAACTACACCGTCGCCGACGGCGAGGTTTCCGGCACCCCAACTTTTTTCGGTGGCAATCCCGGCGAAGTGAAGGAGGGGCCACGCAAGGGCTTGCGGGTGCTCGGTGCTGAGGAAGATCTCGGTCGTGCGCTGGCGAAGACCTTGACCGAGGAGCAGAAAAAGGTGGCGATCGTCTTGGACAACGTCGCGCCGAAAGACATCCTCACAAGTGCCGCGAAGAAGGTGGATCCGCTCAAGCCAGATGGCCTGCTGCAATCGGCCATGGATGACAATCAGAAGCAGAGGCTAATGCACCTGATCAAGGAATACATCCATACGCACCGCTGGTCGCTGGCGGAAGCGGATATGAAAAAAATCACCGATGCCGGGATTGAGAAAGTGACCTTCGCCTGGGCTGGTAGCATGAAGAAGGGCGATGCGCATTACTACCGCGTGCAGGGGCCGACCTTTCTGTTGGAGTATGACAACGTCCAGAACGAAGCGAACCACCCGCACGCCGTGTGGCGCGACTTCGACGGAGACTTTGGCCGTGACCTGCTGCGCGAACACCACGAGGCTGAGCACAAGTAGCCAAGGAGCGAGCGCAAGAAGTGGCGTGGGAGGATAGGATCGATGGCTCGGCGTAGCACGGAGTTGCACTCCGTGGGTTGCATCAAAGACACAGAAAACGCTCTCGCGACCCCACGCGCCAAATTCTCTTAGAATCCGATGCTCAACGACGCCCCATTTTAGAAGAGGCTCAAGTCACACAGCAGCCATCCACGGAGTGCTACATCGTGCTACATCGCTTCGCGCCGGGTAGACCTTCGCCGCCGCTCCCTCCTCAGGGCACGGTTGGCCCGGCTGATCTTGACGACGTGGCTTGCAGCGCCGCAAAGCCCCGCGTAGCGTCCCAGATGGTTCAACTTGGCAGACGCAACGCACTTACGGTTTC
>JBLHKE010000147.1:0-12717 GCA_047619485.1 Verrucomicrobiales bacterium
ATGTCATTGCAAGAAGTTGCTTTTTCATAACTATTTTGTTCTTCAAGATTAATTGGTTTGTTTAAGGTTGGTTCGCAAAAATCGGTTTTCCCCCGACACTTCGCCTACCACGAGAATTAACTTAGCCCATTAAAATTACTAGGTCAACCAAAATTTCAATAGATACACGATATTAGAAATAACTTAAAGTATGGAAACTATCGCTTATGCCTTCGCATTTTCCGCCTTCGATCAAGGGGAGTTCACCAAATTTTTGTGTCGGTTACGTCTTCTGCAACATGCTCTCCAAGATATCCTCGAGGGTAATGATTCCGAGGGGGATCTTCGCCTCGTCGTCACTGCAGACCGCTGCAACTTTCAGACCAGACTTTCTCAAGCGTGGCACCAAGGTAGAAGCGAGTTCTCCGGTGCCGACTTTGATCAGACGTCGCAGGTAGTTTACCGCCGCGCCAGATTGGGGTTGGTTGCGCATGATCTCGAAGGCGCTCACCACCCCGATCAGATCGCCGGCCTTGGACATGATAGGGAATTCGTTAAGCCCAGTCTCGCGGGAGAGTTTCACCACTTTGTCGACAGGCATGTCTAGAGGGATCGCGGTGACCTGCGAAATGGGAACCATCAGATCGCCAACCAGTGTCCGGCGGAAGTTCATCACGCTGTCGATCATGACTTTCTCGCTTGGGGCGAGCGCGCCATCTCGCGCCACGATCTGGGCGAGACTGCGAAACTCCGCCCGTGCACGCGCCCTCTCATCGAGATTTTCCTCAGCCTTCTCACTCTCTTCTTGGAAGTCGGGTTTGAGGAAAACCGCGAAGGCGAACAGCTGACCGACCGTGAGGTTGATCAGTTCTAACACGATCACAAAAACGCGTAGGGCACGGTAGGGAAAACGACTGAACATCAGTTTCGGAACCAGCTCACACCAGAGGATGTAGACGGGGAGCGAGACCAGAAATGCGATCCAGAACCCATGGTCACCGAAGCGTCCGACCAACAAACGGGTGGCCAGCGCAAACGCGACCAGGGCGAGCGCGTTGTTGGTAAGCAGCACGGAGGTGAGCAGCCGCTGTCGATTTGAGAACACCCGTTGGAGCCGTGTCTCTTTCCCGTTGGGACTAGCCGCTTCCTTCGCCCGGTGACGGACGCGCACGACGCTGACTGAGAAAATGGCCGACTCCAAACCGGAGAGCAAAAACGACAGCAGCAGGCAGACGATGAGGGTAGCTAAGATCACGATTCACCTCCTTCTTCCAATGATTCCTCGCCACCGATCGTCACGAGCAGCAATTCCTCGACGCGTTTCCCCGTCGATTTTCGGATCGTTACCCGAAAAGGCTCGAGTCTCAGAGTCTCACCGGGTGAGGGGATGCGGCCGGCACTCGTGGCGATCAGCCCACCAATCGTGTCCAGTCCATCGGTCTCGAGGTCGACGCCGGTCACCTCGCGCAACTCATCGAGGCGGGCGCTGCCGCTGACGAGGAAGCGTGCCCGTCCTAGCACTTGGATTTCTGCATCCTCGCTCGGCGCCACATCGCCAACGAGGTGCTCGACGATGTCCGTCTTGGTGACGATCCCTTCGAGGCCGCCAAACTCATCAAGCACCACGACGAGGTCACCTTCGCCCCGCAGGTGACGTTGGAAGAGGTCGATGGCGCCGAGGGTCTCGGGGACGAAAGTCGGAGGTCTGATGTGCGCGCGAATATCCTCGCCTCCGGAATGTAGGTAGGCGAGCACATCGAGCACGCCAATGATCTCGTCAGGCGTGCCGTCGTAGACTGGTAGCAGACGGTGGGATTGTTCGCTGATCCGCCGTGCGGCTTCAGCCGGAGGGAGGTTGATCGAAAGGAGTTTGGTATCGACTCTCGGGGTCATGCAGTCCTTCGCGACCTTGTCACCGAGTTTGAGGATCTCGTGGATGACCTCCCCCTCGAGGTCTTCGAGTGCGCCCTCGTCACGGCGCATCTCGACCAGCGTCCCCAGCTCATCGTCACGCATGGACTCGTTCGGTTGGATGCTCTGCGGAACGATCAGGTTGGTCATGGCTCGAGCAGAAGCATGTAGCAAACGCTCGAATGGCACGACGATCGGAGTGAGGGCGACGACGATCGGAGTGAGCGCGGTGAATACCCAGCGAGGTCGCAAGCTGGCCACCAGATTTGGAATTAGATGGCACGCGACAACCAGACCGCCAAAAACGGCCAAGCCAGTTAGATAGCGCTCGCTCGGGGCGGCGATTTCTTGCACCAGGCGTAAGCCGAGAGCTGCCATGCCGACGTTGCATAGAGCGCTCAACACGAGCACTTGCCCGAGCCGAGCCTGCTTCGTCGCCAACAAGCCCCGCAGGGTAGCGCTGAGGCGGGTGTTCTCGGACGCGATGGTCGGGATGCGGTGCTCGCGCAAAGCAAACAGAGCTGATTCCAAGGCCGAGACACAAAACAACAGCGCCCCGACGACAACGAGAGCCATTCCTAGAAGAATTCCTGTCATCCGCCAAACATGAGCGCGCCAAAACGACAATTGGCGATGTAACCGACTCTGGACGAATTAGTTAGAAGAACGAGTTGCATGATATTCCACACGGAGCATAGAGACAATTGAAATCATTAGGAAATCTAAATTATTTGCGCTCTGGCTTGGGAATTCCTATTGTCTAGTTCGTGGTAAAAGCTAACCTTGCCTAAATTCGCGTTGGGACGGCACTGTCGATCCCCCTGAATCTTCCGTCAACTCTCTCGATATGTCCTTTTTTTTAAAGTCTCTGACACCCCGAATCACGCTCGGGCTCTCTGCTATCACGGTTTTTGCTGGTTGTTTTGGGCAAAACACAGGCGCTAATCCGGTCGAGACCAGCGAGCCAGCCTCCACCAATACCGCTGGTTCCAAGGTGGACAGCTACATTGTCGTCGATTTCTATTCGAAGAAGATTCTTTCCTCCCACCAGCCAAACGCGAAACGCCAAGTCGCCAGCTTGACGAAGCTCGCAACCGCGATGGTGACCCTCGATTGGGCCGAGCGCAGTGGCAGTAGCCTGAGCCAGAAGGCGACCGTGCCACCTTCGGCTGCCCAGATCGGCGGCGCGAACCCGATGGGCATGCAGCCTGGGGATCAGATCTCTCTGCGTGAGGCATTGTATGCTTCCATCATCGGCTCAGACAACGTCGCGGCACACACCTTGGCAGCCCACGTCGGTCGCGATTTGCTCACGCGCATCGGCCGCGGGGCAGATCCTATGTCGGTGTTCGTCCGCCAGATGAATAGCCTTGCTAACAACCATGGCGCCATCAACACCAAGTTCACCAACGCCCACGGCATGGACACGCAGGGCGAGACTCCTTACTCGACAGCCGCCGACATGGCACGGCTGGCGATCTATGCGATGGGCAAGGCATCATTCCGCTTCTACGCATCCCAGAAGGAGCGCAAAATCTCGTATTCACGCGGCGGGCAGGAGCGCGCGTTCCTCATGAAGAACACCAACAAGCTCCTCGGCGTCGAATCGATCGATGGCGTCAAGACCGGCATGACGCGCCGCGCAGGGCCGTGCTTGATCACCAGTGCGCCGCGGCCTAACAGCGTCGTCAACCAAGATGACGGGCGCACCCGAGTCGTGCCACACCGCCTCGTGGTCGTCGTCCTCGGCGCGACCGATCGTTTCGACGCTTCGCGCTCGCTGATGTCCCGTGGCTGGCAGAAATACGACGAATGGTCGGCGAGTGGTCGCCAGATCCAGAGCGATGGTGAGTTGCTCAGCGACGAGTAGGCTCGACCTATTATCCGGCAGGCGCTTACGCCAACCGAGGGGTCTGTCGCCGCGTATGACGGAATTCCCAAATCCATGAGCTTGCGCCGCCGGTAAATTGTTCTAATCTTCGCTTCAACCAAAAAGCACTCACTCGAATCATGCCAAAAATTGCCTTTCTTACTGCCGGTGGCCTTGCGCCTTGTCTATCTTCCTCCATCGGGGGACTGATCGAAAAATACAACCAGCTCGCCCCGGAGGCGGAGTTGATCGGTTACCTCAACGGCTACCAGGGGCTACTTCTCGGCAAGAGTGTCAGCTTTCCTGATTCGGTCAAGGCCAACGCCGCCACCCTCTACAAATATGGCGGTAGCCCGATCGGCAACAGCCGCGTGAAACTGACCAACGTCGACGACTGCGTGAAACGTGGGCTTGTGAAAGAGGGTGAGAACCCGCTAGAGGTTGCCGCAAAGCGACTGCAAGACGACGGCATCGACATCCTCCACACCATTGGTGGCGACGACACCAACACGACCGCCGCAGACCTCGCCGGCTACCTCCAGTCGAACGGTTACAATCTCACCGTCGTCGGCTTGCCGAAGACCGTCGACAACGATGTCTTCCCGATCAGCCAGACGCTCGGTGCCTGGACCGCGGCAGAGCAGGGCGCGATCTTCTTTGAGAACATCGCCAATGAGAACACCACCAGCTGCCGCCACCTGATCATCCACGAGGTGATGGGTCGCAACTGCGGATGGTTGACCGGCGCCACCGCCGCGGCTTACCGCAAACGTCTCAATACCTGGAATTTTTGCCCCGACTTGCTTCTCAACCAAAACCGCTGGGACGTTGATGCGGTGTGGGTTCCAGAGATGGACATCGATCTCGATGCCGAGGTCGAGCGACTTTCGAAGGCGATGGACGAGAAGGATTCCGTCAACGTGTTCCTCAGCGAGGGAGCGGGTCTTGATGCCATCATCCGCGAGAAGGAAGCCGCCGGTGAAGAGGTTCAGTATGATGCCTTCGGACACCCACGTCTCGATACACTCAACCCGGGCAAATGGTTCGCGGAGAAACTCAAGGACAAGTTGGATGCGGACAAGGTGCTCGTGCAGAAGAGCGGTTACTTCGCGAGGAGTGCGGCGCCGAACGCGCAGGATTTAGAGCTGATTAAAAAGAGTGCGGCCGCCGCTGCCCAGTACGCGCTAGACGGTCAGAGCGGGGTTGCGGGACTCGACGAAGACAACAACGACGAGATGTCGTGCATCGCGTTCCCACGGATCAAAGGCGGCAAGCCGTTCGACATCGACGAGCCATGGTTCGGCGAGTTGCTCGACGCGATTGGCCAAGTGAAGGGTACCAAGGTAGAGGTCAGCCACTAGCAAAAACCCGGTACATTTCACCTCGACAACAAGGTGAGCAGGGCGATTGAGTTTCGAATACATGAGAGGCTCTCGATTCGCTGCTATCCTCCTGCTTCTATTACATTCTACGATCTTCTGTCTAGCCGATGACAACAAGCCGGCGCTGCCAGACGGCGTGCCAACGCAGACGTCTGACTGGCATGGGTTTGAAAAACAAGAGTTCAGGGTAGAAGGACATCCGGCCTTCGTGGTGGTTCCGGCGAAGCCGGGCTCCTGGGAGCCCGTGGATCTGGCGGATCTCATTTCCAGATGACCTTCCCGAAGTTGATCTCCAGCTACTCCAGAACGGCTATCACCTTGCCTTTGTCAATGTGGTGAAGATGCTCGGTTCCGACCGGCCCCTCGCCATCATGGACAAATTCTATGAGCTGGTTCGGGAGCGGTGGGGCTTGGCCGAAAAGCCGGCTCTAGAACCCTGTAGCCGTGGCGGTCTGCACGCCTATCGCTTTGCTGCGATTCATCCTGAGCGGGTCGCCTGCATCTTTGGCGATGTGCCATTGGTGACTACGGACTTTTCAACTTGGTGAAGGCCTCAACCATTCGGCGTCCTAAATCGTGGCATCCTTTCGTAGCGAAGTGAACGTTTGTCGGTGATTCGAATTGTAGATCGTTCGACGGGACGACGACCATTTGAGGCTCGTCTTTCGCGACATTGTCGAGAGCTAGGTTAATCGCCTTCCGCTCGTCGCTAAGAGCTCGGATGTGGGCGGCGACGATCGGCAAATCGGCTTTAATGTCTTTCCTGAAGCGCCAGATAAGATTGGAGAGATTCCTCTCATAGACCTCACCCGGGAATTTTGCATCAGACTCTCCCTGATGCCAAAAAAGTCCTTTCACATCCCAAGTGAGCCCGTGTTCCTCCTCAGCCGATTTCTTGGCATGCGCCATGTATTTGAGGAACTTTCCGTAGAGACCTGAATTGTGAAATTTGCCATTCTCCGGATCATCTCCTGGGTACCAACCTTTTCCTGAGTGATCCTGAATGGATGCTCCGCAGCGGCAGTATTGGACGATGATGATGTCATCGTTCGAAAGTTTCTGAAGAGCGTCAGCCAACCCGAACCCCATGCTCTTCTGGGAGAGTCCGTTGTTCAGGTGAAACATTGGCTTCTCCGGCTCCGAGACGCACTTCATATGGTAGTAGTAAACCTTGTGCTGGCCGGCGCCCTTGGGATCCTCCCCAATGGAACTCAAACGAAACCCGTTCGATTGCCCCGCAATGATGTAGACATCCAATGCAGACGCGGCAGTCGTGTAGGCGAGGAAAAAACTGAGGATCGTGGCGAATTTAAAGAACGCGGATCTCATGATGTTGATAATTTCAGACAGAACTAAGATCGGCAATAATGGAACGAAACCGCCCTCCTACGTAAGCGACCGGAAGAACTCTGGTTGCTGGGACTCGAGCGTCTTCGCGTCGGGGATCGGGTAGAACAACAATTCCTCGCCGGCCGCGATCCAGAACCCGGTGCGTAGCCTGAGGAAAGAGATCTGCCCGAGCACCGAGTCGAGGCTGATCCCCTTGATGCGTTTGTTAGGATTCGCGCGCAACTCGAGGATCTGCTTCTGCAACTTGTGAGGATGGATGTTCGGGATCGGTGAGGTGTGGAACGGGTCCGCATCGAGTTCCTGCAAGAACGAGTCGATGGTGAATTCGATCTGCGTGAACATCACCTTCGGCGCCATCTTCGGTTGCTCCGGGTCGGTGATGTATTTGCCGAACTCCGGGGGATCCATATGGCTGAGCAGGATCGTGCTGAACGGACAGATCTCCTGGTAGGTGCGGATGAACCCCTTCTCGTGCACGCCCTCGTATTTCTCTTTCTTTAGCTGCAAGACTTTGCCGGCGACCGAGGTCACGTAGAGATCTTCGAAAGCCGAAAGATCGATGTGTTCCAGCACTCGGTAGGTGGAGATGAACTTGGTGCGCTTCGGGCTACCGGCCGCATTGGGGACAACCTCCTCCAGCAACTCATCGATCTTGAAAAACGGATGCCTGAAATCATCGCTAATCTGTGCAAAAACGACCTGCCCGTGATAGTAGCGTGAGCTGCCGATCGTGTAGTGTTTACCAAACTCGGTCGGCCCGAGATTCGACGCCACGAGGGCGTAGTTCGGCCACATGATCACATACAGGTGCTTTTCGACAGTTTCGCTCATGCCACAATCATCTTTGCGGCTCGGCAGGGTGTCAAGCAAACCCGTTGACGCCTAGAGCTAACCTTGCATAGTTACCCGCTCCTATCTACTGCCATGCCCACTGACCCGATCGCCGAACTCCTGGAGAAAAACGCCCGCTATTCCGCAGCCGAAATCGCTTCACTCACCGGTCTCGAAGAGGCCGATATCACCAGCCGAATCGCTGAACTGGAGGCGTCGGGAGCCATTCTCGGCTACCATGCGATCATCGACCCCGAACTGGTCAGTGCCGAGCGCGTCACCGCGTTTATCGAGGTTAAACTGGTGCCTGAGCGCGACGGCGGATTCGACCACCTCGCCTTGAGAATTTCCAAATTCGACCAGGTGCGCAGCTGCTACCTGATGAGCGGTGGCTATGATCTCGTCGTGATTGTCGACGGAAAATCGCTCCAGGATGTCGCCAGCTTCGTCGCCCAGAAATTGAGCACGCTCGAGGGCGTGACCTCGACCGCGACCCACTTTCACCTCAAAACCTACAAACAGGACGGCTTCCTCGCACACGATGAATCCGAGCCAAGCCGCTTGCCGGTCAGCCCATAAGTCTGCAAGTCATGCCTGTGCAAATTTCCGACAGCGTCCAGAAGATCCCGCGTTCTGGGATCCGCGACTTCTTCGAACTCGTCCTCGGCCGTGAGGACGTCATCTCGCTCGGGGTGGGGGAACCCGACTACGCGACCCCGTGGCACATCCGCGAAGCGGCGATCTTTTCCCTCGAGAAGGGGCAGACAAGCTACACATCGAACCTCGGCCTAGAGTCATTGCGTAAGGCTATCTCTGGCTACGTCGAGGCACAGTTCGATGTCAGCTACAACCCCAAGGATGAGGTGCTGGTAGCCGTCGGCGTCTCCGAGGCACTCGATCTCGCCTGCCGCGCGCTGCTCAACCCGGGAGACGAGGTGCTCTACCACGAGCCGTGCTACGTTTCCTACAACCCGAGCATCGCCCTCGCCGGCGGCGTGCCAGTGTGCGTGCCGACCTATGCGCGCGACGCGTTTGCATTGAAGGTCGAGAACCTCGAGGCGGCGGTGACCTCGAAGACGAAGGTCTTGATGATCAATTTTCCGACCAATCCGACCGGTGCGATCGAGCCGCCCGAGGAGTTGGAGAAGATCGCGGCCTTCGCGATCAAGCACGACCTGACCGTCATCACCGACGAGATCTACTGCGAACTCATTTACGAGAATCCACAGGACCACGTATCGATCGCCTCGCTCCCTGACATGCGCGAGCGCACCGTCCTGCTGCATGGATTTTCCAAATCCTTCGCCATGACCGGCTTCCGCATCGGCTACGCCTGCGCGCCGAATCAAATCATTGAGGCGATGATGAAGATCCACCAATACTCGATGCTCTGCGCCCCGATCACCAGCCAGGTCGCGGCACTAGAAGCACTCAACGGCGGCAACGACTGCGTGATCGAGATGCGCAAATCTTACAAGCAACGCCGCCAGCTCATCGTCGATGGATTCAACCAGATCGGCCTGCCATGCCACATGCCTGGCGGGGCATTCTACGCCTTTCCCGACATCCGCCCGACCGGCAAGAGTAGCAAGGAATTTGCCATGGGGCTCCTCGAAGCCGAGGACGTAGCCTGCGTGCCCGGTGATGCCTTTGGCAAAACTGGCGAGGGATTCCTGCGCTGCTGCTACGCGACCGACATCAATCTAATCCGAGAGGCGCTGGTGCGCATGGGTAGATATGTAAAAGGGTTGGAGTGATGGCTTTAGCCGTTTCCGCAGACAGCCGCGTGACCAAACAGCCCAAAACAATTAACTGTCCTTTCGCCAACAGGCCGAGGCTCCGAAAGGCCTAAACACCTCACTCCAACAGCCGTGCCGAACCTCACTGAAATCCGCAACAACCGAACCCTCGCCTACGTCGTCCCGTTCGCGGCATTCATGCTGTTCCTGTCGATCGACATGGTCCTCAGCGCGACCGGGTTCAAGATCGAGAACGAATACGCTGGTGCATGGTATCGGTTCCACACCGAACAGTGGATCTACCCACTGCAATCGATCGTCTGCTTCGGCATCATCCTGTTCTTTTGGAAACAGTATGAGTTTCGCCCGCTCAAAGGTTTGGGATTTGGAGCGATCGTAGGAGCTGTCGGCATCGTGCTCTGGGTGCTACCGGCGATCCTCTACACGCCACTCGGCGTCAAGGATTGGCCGTCGTTCGAGCTGAGCTTCCCGCTCATCCTCGACAACAAACCTATCTGGTCGCTGCTCGGATTGGCCGAGCGACCGGATGGATTCGACGCTACCTGGTTTCGTGAGGATCAGCCATTCTGGTACGCCTGCGCCATCGGCATGCGCTTCTTCCGCATGGTCGTCGTCGTCGCCCTTGTCGAGGAGATTTTCTGGCGCGGCTTCCTGCTTCGCTACATCATCAACCAGGATAAACCGTTCTGGAAAATCGCGTTCGGCACCTACCGGGCGAAGGCCTTTTGGATCGTGGTCGGACTGTTCATGCTGGCCCACGCACCCGAGGACTGGCTCGGGGCGATCATCTTCTGCATACTCGCCAACTGGGTCGCGATCCGCACCAAGAGCCTGTTCGCGTGCATCATGTGCCACGCCGTCGCTAACCTGCTACTCGGGATCTATGTGATGACAACCGAGCAGTGGGGATACTGGTAAGTTCAAAAGCATTTGAAATAGTTCCGTGCGCAATCATCTTGGCGCCCACCATCATGCCCAACGCCAACCCACAACTCGAAACTCTCGTCCCATACGAACCAGGCAAACCGATCGAAGACGTCGCGCGCGAACTCGGACTGAACCCGGACGATATCATCAAGCTAGCCTCCAACGAAAACCCGATCGGCCCGTCACCGAAGGCCGTCGAGGCGATGAAGTTGGCCGCCGAATCAGCCAACGTTTACCCGGATGGTGGCGGCTACAAGCTGCGCACTGCGATCGCGGAAAAATTCGGCCTCGACCGTAGCAACATCGTTCTCGGCAACGGTTCCAACGAGATCATCGAGTTTGTCGGCCACGCTTTCTTGCAACCCGGCGACGACGTCGTCGTGGCAGATCACGCTTTCGTTGTCTATAAATTGATGGCAACGCTATTTGGTGCGAACACCATCGAAGTTCCCGACCCGGGCTTCGCGCACGATCTAGAAGCGATGGCTGCGGCGGTCACCCCAAAGACCAAGCAGCTGTTCATCGCCAATCCGAACAACCCGACCGGCACGCTGGTTGAACTCGATGCGATCGAGCGCCTGCTCGACAAGGTTCCAGACCACGTCGTCGTCATCATCGACGAGGCCTACTACGAGTTCCTCGACACCCCACCAGACACGCTCAAATTCGTGCGCGAGGGGCGCAACGTCGTCGTGCTGCGGACGTTTTCGAAAATCCAGGGACTCGCCGCTTTGCGGATCGGCTACGGAATGGCTCCAGCGCACATCGCCGACGTCCTCCAGAAAACCCGCCAACCTTTCAACGCCAACGCCCTTGCCCAAGAGGGCGCGCTGGCTGGATTGTTAGACCAAGATCACCAAGACAAGACCAAAGCTCTCACCGATGAGGGCCGTGCCTTCTTCGAGAAAACCTTCACCGAGATGGGACTTGAATATGTGCCTAGCTTCGCAAATTTCGTCCTCGTCAAAGTCGGCGACGGTGACGCTGTTTTCGCCGATATGATGAAGAAAGGTGTCATCATCCGTGCGATGCGTGGCTACAAACTGCCCGAGTGGGTGCGCATTTCGGTCGGTACGATGGAGCAGAACAAGCGCTGCATCGAAGTGTTGCGATCAGTGCTAGCGTAACGCGGACACTCCTGTCTGCGCCATTGTGTTGCGGCAGTTTAGAATAGACGTCCCGTTGGCAAACCGATAACCGTCCCACTACCAAAAAACGGGCAGACAAGAATGTCCGTCCCCCCGACCCATGCAAGACACCATCGCCGCCATTGCCACGCCATTCGGCACTGGCGCCGTTTCGTTGATCCGCGTCTCGGGCGATCAGGTCGGGCACATCATCGAGCAGATTTTCCAATCGGTGCCGATGCTCAAACCGCGCTTCGCCACGCTGGGTAATATCGTCACGCCCGAAGGGGAAAACGTCGACCAAGTGCTGCTGACATTCTTCCAAAACCCGGCCAGCTACACCGGTCAGGACCTCGCGGAGATCTCCTGTCACGGCGGCATCTTGGTGACGCAGAAAGTGCTTGAGACGGTGCTCGCCGCGGGGGCTCGACCGGCGGAACCAGGTGAGTTCACCCAGCGCGCCTTCCTCAATGGAAAGATGGATCTGACCCAGGCCGAGTCGGTGATGGACCTGATCGAGGCGCGCACTAATCTCGCCCTGCGCGCTGCGAACCAGCAACTCGACGGCCAGTTGGGTGACCAGATCCGCCGGATCCGGCAGGAGTTGCTCGGCGTCCTCGCCCACATCGAGGCCTTCATTGATTTCCCCGACGAGGACATCGACACCGACACCACTGAGGCCATCGCCAAGCGAATCCGGGGTATCATCGACTCCGAGCAGCAGCTCATCGCCACCGCCGAGCAAGGCAAGATTCTGCGTGAGGGCGTCGCCACCGTGATCGCTGGCGAGCCCAACGTTGGTAAGTCCAGTCTCATGAACGTCCTGCTCGGGTTCGAACGTGCCATCGTCAGCGAACTCGCCGGGACGACCCGCGACACGATCGAGGAAACGATCAACCTCAAAGGGATCCCACTACGCCTCATCGACACCGCCGGCATGCGCGAGTCGGATGACGAGATCGAGAAGCAAGGCATCGACCGCACCGAGAAACAACTCAGAACAGCCGACCTGGTGCTCGAAGTGGTCGATTCCAGCCAACCAGCACCCGAGGTGTCTCGCCTCCCCGACAGCCAAGCCAAACACCACCTGCGAATCCTCAACAAGGCAGACCTGCAACGACACCCGAGTTGGGAAGGGGAGGACGGCGTCGAAATTTCCTGCCTCAACCGCGATGGCATCGAGCAACTGGCCGATGCCATCTACTCAAAACTCACCTCTGGCGAAGTGAACTGGGGAGCAAACCTGACGGCGATCAACACCCGTCACCGCCACTGTCTGCTAAAATCCAAAACGCTTGCTGGCCAGGCGCTCGAAGCGATCGTTGCTGGCCAGAGCGCCGAGTTCATCGCTTTAGATGTGAGAGAATCTCTCGATGCGGTCGGCGAGGTCATCGGAAAGGCCGACACCGAAGAGCTCCTCGGCGAGATCTTCAGCTCGTTCTGCATCGGCAAGTAGAACGTAACTTCGATTTCGAAATCGAAGCCCGTCGTACTATGGGCTTGTCAGTAGATAACTACTACAATCTGCTGGTTATTTTGGCCATCACCCGCGTTAGCTTCCAACTCAAATAGCCCGCTAT
>JBLHKE010000148.1:0-12710 GCA_047619485.1 Verrucomicrobiales bacterium
AGGCGCGGTGATCACAGGTGCTGGAGGGACGGAGTTCGACAACAACACCCGACCCGTCCTCGCCGCGGCGATCAACCATGCGGAAACGGAGGCACAGCGCGGGCGCCTCGCCCTGACTCTCGAGGATGGTAGCCAGGTCGAACTGCCGCTCAAGGTGCTTGGTAGCTACAGCGCCACCGCTCCCTACCATTGCCAGAAAACGGATACCATCATCACCCGTGCAGCCGATCACCTGGTGAAGACGCGCAAGTTCGGACGGGGGCAGATGAACATTGGCCTGCTCGGCCTCCTCGCGACCGGCGAGCAGAAATACATCGATGTGGTCAAGGAGGAGATCCATAAAGCGAGTTGGGCCAAACCCGATATCGAACTGACACTCCAGGGGACTTCCAAAGCTTGGTACTGGGGATACACGAACTTACTGCTGTGCGAGTACTACCTGCTGACAGGTGACAAGTATGTCCTCCCGGCCATCGAGACCTACTCGGTTGCGATCGCAAAAGGTCGCGACGCCGGAGGTCTCTGGGGACACCGCATGGCGGATCCACAGATCAATCGCGGCCAGCTCCACGGCCGCCTTCACGGCTATGCGGTGATGAACCAGTCGAGCCTGCCTCTTTTCATCTCCCTCATGCTCGCGGAGAAATGCGGCATCCGCGACCCTGAGATCCTAGCGGGGATCGAACAGACGCACACCTTCTACCGCGATTTCATCGGCCGCGGCACCTTGCCGTATGGCGTCCATGATCCGAGTGCGAAGTCTTACAACAACAACGGCATGAGTGGGCTGGCCGCCGTCGCTTTCTCACTGCGGGGCGACTCGGCTGGAGCGGAATTCTTCTCCCAGATGTCGGCAGCGGCTCACAACATCATGGAGACGGGACATACCGGACACTTTTTCAACCAGCTGTGGACCGGGCTCGGCGCCAACATCGCTGGTCCCGAGACTTCAGCTGCGTTCTTTGAGGATACGCGATGGCTGCACACCCTCAACCGCCGCTGGGACGGCAATTTCACCTACGACGGATGCGGCTACAAACAGCCGATCTACTCCTACCGCGGGCTAAGCGATACCGGATCGCACCTGCTCAATTACTGCCGCGGCCGCCGCAAACTCCACATCACCGGGAAGGGTTCGGATCCTTCGATCTGGCTCAAGGGCAAGCAAGTCGCTTCAGCAATTGGGCTCGCCACCCTCGACGTCAAGGCGCTGAGTGATGAGAATCTGCTCAAAGGTTTTGGACATCCGATGCCAAAGGTGCGCGTCGAAGCGATCTGGACTCTGCGCTCAAGGAAGCACGCACTGATGCCATCAATCAAGCAGATGCTCACCAGCGGAACCGGCTTGGAAAGAGACAGCGCGATCCGGTATTTTGGCTACGGTTGCCCTAAGGAGCAGGTGCTCCCAGTGAAAGACGCGCTGGTCGCGATCATGCGCGATGAGAAGGATGACATCGAACTGCGATGCACCGCAGCCGGAGCGCTCTGTTGGCTGGGTGAAACCGCCCACCCGTATTTTGACGACATGCTAAAACTGGTGCTGGCCGACAAATCTGATGATCCGCTTGGCAGGATCGACGCGGAGCTCGGCGGTAGACTCAACTCTCTGGCCAACGACCCCTATTCGGCAGGACTGGTGAAAGACAAGCAGCGCTTCTACGCGGTGGCTCATAAACTCCTCAAGCACAAGCGCGCCAAGGGACGTAGCGCCGGAGCGAAGCTCATCGCGAACGTGCCGCTGGAGGATTTTCACTACGTCGGCGACCAGGTCAAACACATCATCGACGATCAGGATCTGGACTATCATTCGTACCACAACCTCGGACCGAAAACGCAGTCCATCTCGATCTTGGCGAGCCTCAATATCGAAGGTGGGATCGAAGCTGCGTTCAAAACGCTCGAGGAGGAGAACGGCAAAGTAGGATTCAAGCTGCGCATGCTGATGGCCGTGCTGCCGAAGTATGGGGCCAACGCTCAGTATGCGCTCCCCGCGATCAGAAAGGTCAATGCTGGCAAGTTTCAGAGACAGTGGGACGCGATGGTCAAGCAGATCGAATCCGCTAGCGGGACGCGTGCGATGATCAGCTTGGAAGAGGCTCAACGAGCCGGCAAATAGCTCGATGCGTGGCACCGGCGGCCGGGATCAACTAGGTTATTCCGAAATCATCAAAGCGCAGCAGTCCGTCGCCGAACTCCCAGCAGGCGGTTGCAAAACTGGCGGCAGCTAGCTAAGGGCACTACCCCCTTGCCGGGCTGACTGACTCCCTGACCATCAGTTCACCGAGTAGTGACTGGGACTCGAATGACTTGCCATCGATCAGGTCGAGTAAGGCCTGCGACGCGCGCTCGCCCATCTCCCTACCCGGTTGGCGAACGGTCGTCAATGGTGGCGCCATAAACGCTGACTCCGCCTGATCGTCAAATCCGACCAGCGACACATCTCCCGGAACTTCTAGCCCACGCCGATAGAGCGCGAGGCGCGCACCAAACGCCGTCGTGTCATTCGCCGCAAAAACAGCTGAGAACGAGCGCCCACCTTCACACAGTTCATCGATCGCGCGGACGCCTGACTCAGCGCTGAAGTCGCCGGCGATGACCAAATCATCGTCGAACTCAATGCCACCATCCTCGAGCGCTTTCCGATAACCGTCGAACCGGTCGATCGCATCGGGGTGATGTTTGATGCCGAGGATGATCGCTATCTCACGGTGGCCGTTCTCGATCAAGAGCTTCGTCGCTCGATACCCGCCGTCGACATTGTCAGTAAAAATACAGTGATGCGCTCCAGGAAGTTCCCGCGCGACGATGATCGTCGGCAGGCCGCGACTCAGTTGCGCAAGGTGATCGGCTTCGATGTCACCCCCGATCAGGACAAGCCCATCGACCCTGCGTCCGAGGAGCGCTTGGATCGCCTCAACCTCAGCATCGGGCTGCCAGCGCCCGTCGACGAAAATAGGTGAGTAGCCAGTGCCGCCGAAGCCAGCAATCACCCCCTGCGAGATCGCATCATAAAACGGGCTACCGATGTTTTGTGTCAGCACCCCGATCGTCATCGAGCGACCGCTCGCGAGACTCCGCGCCACCACATTCGGCTGAAAACCCAAACGCTCGGTCGCCTCCATGATCGCCTTGCGCTTCTCGGGGTGAACGACCGAAGAGTTGTTGAGCACGCGCGACACGGTGGCCTTCGACACCTTGGCTTCGTTGGCTATGTCCTGGATCGTGACGTTTTTCATGAATAGAATGGCCGAATTCCTACATTTGATCAGATTTCGCTTGCGCCCCCCCTAGAGTAGAGGCTATGAAACCGGTTTCAAGCGTTTTGTGAAACCGGTTTCATGAACGCTTTCGTCATTGCAGGAGCGTGCCCCAAGGATAAAAACTGATGAGTGAAACGACCAAGAATACGGTGCCCTTCGGGCAGAAGCTGGCATTTGGATTCGGCATGCTTGCCAATCAGATGTTTCCCGCGGCGATGGGAGTGTTCCTGGTCGTTCTGGTTCAAGATCTTGGATTCTCGCCATTGGCCTGGGGTCTCATCTTTTTCGCTCCGAGACTCTTTGACGCCATTACTGACCCGATTATGGGATTCATTTCGGACAACACGAGATCTCGGTGGGGCAGGCGCCGGCAATACGTCTTTGTCGGCGGTCTGATTATGGGCATCTCGTACATCGCGATGTGGCAACTGCATCGCGACAACAGCATTAGCTACAACTTCATTTACTTCTTGAGCATGTCGTTGGTGTTCTATCTTGGGCTAACGATCTTCAGCGTTCCCTTTGTCGCTATGGGCTATGAGATGAGCTCAGACTTTCATGAGCGAACTAACATCATGGCGGTCGCGCAGTTCATTGGTCAATGGGCGTGGGTAATTGCCCCTTGGTTCTGGGTGATTTTGTATGACCCTGACTGGTTTCCTAGCGCGGATGCCGGCGTGAGGCAGCTGTCGGTCTGGGTGGCCATCCCGTGTTCGATCCTCGCGATCGTCCCGGCGATCTTCATTAAGAGTAAATCGACCGAGCATCGAACCGACTTCAAGCCAATCAACCTGAAGTCGATTGGCAGCAGTCTCGGTGACATTGCCAAATCGACGCGCGAAGCCTTTTCAATCCCCCAATTCCGCAAGCTGGCCTTCGCGACGTTTCTTGTATTCAACTCATTCAACGTCATCGCCGCATTCACCTTCTTCATCATCGTCCACCATCTGTTTGGTGGTGCGGCCGAGAAGGCAGGTGTCTGGCCCGCGCTCCACGGATGTGTGGGCGCTCTGATCACAACCTTCCTGGTCATTCCGATCGTGGCAGCCATGGCAAAAAAGATCGGCAAGAAGAAGGCATTCCTCATTTCACAGGCTATTTCCATGATCGGTTACATCCTCTTCTGGTTCCTGTTCGTGCCAGGAAAACCGTATCTGTTCCTCTTTGCACTGCCGTTTCATTCGTTCGGAATTGGCAGCCTGTTCACCCTGATGATGTCCATGACCGCCGACGTCTGCGATCTAGATGAACTCAATAGCGGCAAGCGCCGTGAGGGAATCATCGGTGCAGTGTATTGGTGGATGGTAAAATTTGGAGGCGCCTTCGCCGGCCTGCTGGGCGGATTGATCATGACGTTCGTCGGCTTCGATCCTGGTGGCGAAGTTACTGAATCTGCTATCACAGGGATGCGCTTGGCCTACACGATCCTGCCAATTGCTGGAGTCCTTGGCGCGATTCTGATCATGCGTAACTACGATCTATCCGAAGTGCGTGCTGCCGAAGTGCGCCAGCAACTGGCTGACAAGAAGGCAACTGGAGGCACCACGCTACAAAATCAATGAATCATCGAGCGATGAAACAGACCATCACAAACGTGACCGGCGAATACGTCAGGCTTGACGGCGAGCAGTACTACCGCATCGCCAATAGCCATCTCATGGATGATTTTTTCATGTCGCTAGTCGGTGCTGGCGATCACTGGATGTTCATCTCGAGCAACGGTGCGCTCAGCGCCGGACGTCGCAATGCTGACAACGCGCTGTTCCCCTACTCCGCGGACGATCAGATCACTGCTGCGCGAGCCGATACGGGCTCGACCACCCTCATCCGCTGCGGCGACCATCTTTGGGAGCCATTCGCGGCTCATTCGGCCGGCACAGATAAGTTTCATCGCAATCTATACAAGACACCACTCGGAAACAAACTGGTGTTCGAGGAGGTCAACGAATCGCTCGGCCTGACTTTCCGCTATCGGTGGACATCCAGCCAAAGATTCGGATTCGTGCGCAGCTGCCGATTGGAAAATACTGGTGATAAAAAGCTCAGCCTAGAGTTGCTCGACGGGCTCCAAAACATCCTACCCTACGGGATCGGTAGCGAGTTCCTCATGCGTTTTAGCAATCTCGCTAATGCTTACAAGAAGAGCGAACTGGTCGCCGAGTCGGATGTGGGACTTTTTTACCTGAGTTCTGTTCCGACCGACCGCGCCGAGCCTAGCGAGGGTCTTAAAGCGACCACCGTCTGGCAGACCGGTTTGAAACCCGACGCGATCGTGCTTTGCGCCGATCAAATCGAGGCCTTCCGCATGGGAGGCAAACTCCAAAGCGAATCTGATGTGCGCGGAAAACGCGGCGCCTTCCTCCTCAATCAATCACTCGAGCTTGCTCCGGAAGAATCGATCGAATGGCAGGTCGTCGCAGAGCTCGCCCAGGATCACGCAGCGGTCATCGGCCTCGACAACTGGCTGCAACAGCGCACGGATCCAGCAGTCGAAATCAGAGATGACATCGCCGCGAGCGAACAGGAGTTCCTACGGATATTGTCTTCATCTGATGCACTGCAAAAAGGCGCGAACCAACGGGTCTGCAATCGCCATCTTTCCAACACGGTATTCAACCTCATGCGCGGCGGCGTCCCCCTGGAAGGATACCATCTGCACAGCGAAGATTTCCGCCAGTTCGTCACTAACTTTAATCGCCCTCTCGAGCAGCGACACGACGGATTCTTCAGCGAATTGCCGAACGAATTGAGCTTAGGAGAACTGCGCGCAACCATCGCCAAACTCGATGACCCCGACCTCACCCGACTCGGGTTAGAATACTTGCCACTAGCCTTTAGTCGCCGCCACGGCGATCCGACACGCCCGTGGAACCATTTTTCCATCGATCTTCAATCCGAGAACGGGCGCACGAACTTGAACTACCAGGGCAACTGGCGCGATCTGTTCCAGAACTGGGAAGCCCTGCTGGTTTCGTTCCCCGAATTCTCCACCGGGATGATCTGTCGCTTCGTCAATGCGACCACCGCCGACGGCTACAATCCCTACAAAGTTACGCGCAACGGATTCGACTGGGAATCCCCCAACCCGGACGATCCGTGGTCGAATATCGGCTACTGGGGAGATCACCAGATCATCTACTTGCTCAAGCTGCTCGAGTGGACGCGCAAATTTTACCCGCAAGGTTTGGACCAACTGCTGGACTCGCAGGTGTTCGCACACGCGAATGTCCCCTACCGGATCAAGCCGATCGAAGAGATTAAAAAGACCTCACGCAACACGATCGATTTCGATTCCGAACTGGCCGCAGCGATCGATCAGCGTGTCGTGAAACTCGGTGCGGACGGGAAGTTGCTACCCGACTCCGACGGCGGTATCCATCGCGTCACTCTGGTCGAAAAAATTCTAACATTGTCCTTGGCCAAGCTCTCGAATTTCATCCCAGACGGCGGCATCTGGCTCAATACCCAGCGGCCGGAGTGGAACGACGCCAACAACGCGCTGGTCGGGAACGGGCTGTCGATGGTCACCGCTTGTTATTTGCACCGCTGGTGCAAATTCATGGAGGACTGGATCGCCACGGTTCCGAGTGAATCGTTTAAGGTATCAAAGCCGGTCAACGACTTCTTCGCGCAGATCGCTGAAATTCTCAGTGATCCGCCGCAATCACTGGATGAGAAGCAGCGGGAGACGATCGTCGACGCGCTATCCCATGCTGGCAGCAACTACCGGCAAACTCTATACAGCGCTGGCCTCAGCGGTGGGTTCGAAAAAGTCTCGCGCGTCGATTGTGTCGCCCTTTTCCGGAATGCACGCCAGCACCTCGAATCGACGATCAGAAACAACCGTCGCGCGGATGGCTTGTATCACGCTTACAATTTGCTCGATTGGCATGATGGCGGCGTAGCGATTGAAGCGCTCTACGAAATGCTCGAGGGCCAAGTCGCGGCACTGAGTTCCGGACTGCTAAACGCTGATGAGGCGGTCGAGGTGCTCGACGCGCTGCGCGGGAGCAAACTCTACCGCGAGAACCAGGACAGCTACGTGCTCTATCCCGATCGACAGCTGCCGAAGTTCCTTGAGAAGAACCTGATCGATCCAGCGGTCGTCGAGTCGAGCGGGTTGCTGAAGAAGCTGCTCGCAGAGGAGAACCAGACCATCATCTCGGCTGACATCCGTGGAGGATTTCACTTCAACGGGCAGTTCAAAAATTCCGCAGACCTCCGCGAGGCAATCGCTTGTCTTGGCAGTGAATACGCGGACGACGTAGCAAATGATGGAGCGCAGCTCATCGAGAGCTTCGATACGATTTTCGGACACCGACAGTTCACCGGACGGTCCGGCACCTTCTTCGGCTACGAAGGTCTCGGTTCGATCTATTGGCACATGGTTTCGAAACTGGCGCTCGCCGTTTCGGAAAACTACTCTGCGGCGCTGGAGTCCGGGGCTTCCGCTGAGACCACTGAGTCACTCAAAAATCACCTGACGAATATCAAACGCGGTATCGGTGCAGAAAAATCGCCAAGCGATTACGGAGCGTTCCCGTCGGATCCGTATTCTCACACACCTGAAAACGCCGGAGTAAAGCAGCCTGGCATGACCGGTCAGGTGAAAGAAGATATCCTCGCAAGATTCGCGGAAATCGGCATCGAGATCGAGGATGGCTGCGTGTCTTTCCAACTGGGACTTTTCGATCGGAAGGAACTGCTCGAACAGGCTGACGAACTCGAGTTCTTCGACCTCGCGGGAAAAACTGCGACAGTTCCAATTCCGCAAGGCGCATTTGGCTTCACCCTTTTCCAAGTTCCGTTCGTTTATCAAGCGGGTGACGACGACCTCATCGAGGTTCGACTATCCTCAGGCGAAACCCGCCAGATCAAAGGTTCCCGAATCGACTCAGACACCAGCCAACAACTGTTCTCCCGCACCGGGAACATCGAAAAAATCTCATGTAGCTTCCAAGCCCTACTCGGTTGATCCGCATTGCGGCCTGCGCCGCGGTCATCAATTTTCCACTCCATAAACCACCCCCCTGAACCAAAACCAATATGAAAAAACACCATAGAACGTTCGCACTGATCGCCTTAGCTAGCACAGCGCTCTGCAGTAAAGCCTCAGCCGGCCTCATACCGAACGGCGACTTCGAAGCCGGCGCGGCTGGCTGGGACCAGTTCGACGCTGGAGGCTCTTACGCTTACGAGTTCCCCAGCACCGGCGGCAACCCTGACGGCTACGGCGTCATCGACAATACCGGCGGCGGCGGCGGCTTTGGTATCTTTATCTCGAATTCGGGTAGCGTGTTCACTCTCGATTCGCTCGGACTGACCGCAGGGGAAAGTTACGTATTCACCCAGGACATGATTATCCTGTCCGGAGAGAATCACGGCGGATTTAAGGTCGATTACTTCACTGGGGAGACTGGAATTGGCAGCTCGGGCGAAGAATTTGCGGATCCGATCGACGGTGGCTCCTGGAAGACCTACAGCTTCGACGTGGACATTCCGGCGGCGGCTGACGGAGTCAAAATCGTGCCACTCTGGGGCGCCGACTCGAAGATCGGATACGATAACATCCGCTTCCTCGACCCGGTGCCAGAAATTTTTGAGGCAGATATCGAAGTAGGCACCGTGCTCAGCTGGGAACCGGAGGGTTCCGGTCTAGTCCATCAACCCCAATTTTCATTCGATGATGAAGAATGGAACAACATTGGCGATGCGGTCGTCGGAGAATCCCCGACATCGATCTTCGTGACCGACGAGGCACCGTTCTACCGCGTCAACGTGGAGCAAATCGTGATTGATACTGCCCTCATCAACGGCGATTTCGAAGTGGATGGCGGCGACGGCTGCGCTGAAGGTTGGATCTGCTTTACATCTTCGAGTCAGCCGCCAACCCGAATTACCACGGACTCGCGCTCCGGCGAAGCGTCAATCAGGATCGCGGTCATCAACGACAACGCTGGCGCACCGAACACGGCCGAGCTGCAGCAAAATGTCAGGATCGCGGGCGGAACTATCATCCCCGGCGAGAGTTACGACTTCTTCTTCTGGGCCAAGCAGATCGACTTCGGAGTGAGCTACGTTCAGAATTACCGTGTGCAGTGGCGGAACGGTGATGACGTCCCCATTGGCGATCCCCCGTTCACGCAGTTCATGGGTGGCGACAACGAGTGGGCAGAGATCCGGACAAACGGCCTGGTTGCTCCGGACGGTGCGGAGACGGCATTTATCCAAATCTTTGGAGCTACGGGTGCCGTACCGGGTGCCACTGCTCTCGGCGAGGTGCTGATCGATGATATTATTCTTGGCGGGAGTGCGGTCGAGGAGTTCGATACGATCACGGCGGAGCTAGCGCCTGGCGTGCGGATCACTTGGGACACGAAGTCAGGAACGAGCTACCAAGTTCAGTCGTCCGCGACCGATCTCGACGGGTTCGTTGACTTCGGAATGCCGGTCCCCGGTGATAACGAGACCGCTGCAATCAGCGATCTATTGGATCCGGACGCGAAGTTCTTCCGGGTCTTGAAGGTAGGCGAGTAAACCTTCCATTTTAGTCCTAGTTTCCTCCCACTTTCTTTGCGGCGCTGTTCCGGCGGCGTCGCAGAGGAAGATCCTCTTGGCATCGCGCCGTGGCTTGTAAGCAGAGAGGCTTGCGCCACGATGAGTGCACTTTAACAAACCCTAACGTTCTCATCAATCGGAGATATTGGAGTGGCATCGATCGATACCCGGCTGGTAGAACGGACGCCTCCGTCCGTTTGGATCGAGCGTTCCTGACCGTGAGAACCGCAACGCCCCATCCGTCCTACCCCACTCTCGGATACCCCAGCGGGAGCATCGTTTTGGATGATCGCATTCTAATGGGTGCACCGGGCGCGGATTGCAGACCGGCAAATCTTGCCCCCTTCCTTCGGGGTCAAGATTTCCCAACGGACGGTGGCGTCCGTTCTACGTTCTCATCAATTGGAGATATTGGAGTGGCATCGATCGATACCCGGCTGGTAGAACGGACGCCTCCGTCCGTTTGGATCGAGCGTTCCTGACCGTGAGAACCGCAACGCCCCATCCGTCCTACCCCACTCTCGGATACCCGGCGGGAGCATCGTTTTGGATGATCGCATTCTAATGGGTGCACCGGGCGCGGATTGCAGACCGGCAAATCTTGCCCCCTTCCTTCGGGGTCAAGATTTCCCAACGGACGGGGGCGTCCGTTCTACGTTCTTTTCCACCGCCATTCCGTGGCTTTTGATTCGCGAAAATTTCATATTGCTGATGTCATAGGGCAATTCCACCCGTGGTGAATCTACGATCTTCACACCGCTTTCCGTTTCAGCCTGTCGGACAAGACTCCAAATGGAGCAACGCCTGATTTTAATAGGAGGAGGCACCCCGAGTTTCGACTCACCGACCTCGGCACCGAGTCCGGTACAATCTCCGCCTCCGACTCCACCGACAAGGTTCATGTCTTGAGCGGCAAAGGCGAAGTCAGCAGATACGAAGGCGTGATCGCGTTGGTGACAATCACCGCAGAACAGGCTCGCGTGGCTGGGGAAGCGCCGCCCACGCCACTGCTAGAGCAACCCGGGGGTGAGGCGGATACACCCCTGAATGCGGACTCCGACACAGACAACCTGCCCGACGCCTGGGAATTGGCTCACGCCCTCGATCTCGACATCCTCTCCGGGCTGGATGGCGCTGACGCAGACAGCGACATGCTCACCGACTTGGAGGAGTACAACCTCAGCCTCGCGCAGTATCCGAACATTGACCCGAACGACGACGACAGCGATGACGACACCTTGCTGGACGGCGCAGAGATCGCCGGCGCAGGCGATCGCCCCGCGACCGACCCGACGGACGACGATAGTGACGACGACACACTTAACGACGCGGCCGAGTCAAACACCGGCACCTACGTGAGTGAAACCAATACAGGAACCAATCCCCTCTTGGCCGACAGCGACGCTGATGGGACGGACGACGCGGCCGAAATCGCAGCCCCCTTCAGTGACCCGAACGACCCCGACGACTTCCCTAGCGTGCAACTGGTCGGCCTGTGGCGATTTGAGGGCAACGCCGAAGACAGCTCCGGGAACGAAAACCACGGCACTTTCGAAAACGATGCATCGTTGATCGATGACACTCCCGCGGCTCTCGGCGTGGGGCAATCGCTCGACCTCGCTGGCGGCACCCAACACGTTCTAGTACCTGATGCGGCAAGCCTAGACATCAGCGCCGGCATCACCATCAGCGCATGGGTCAACCGCTCCGCTACCGGTTGGGGAGCGATCCTCGCCAAGAGCCCGAGCGAGGGCAGTGGCCCGAACTTCCCAGGCAACTACGAGCTGCGCTTGGGCAATGGCAACGGTGTCATGAGTTTTCTCTGGGAGGAAAACGGCGTGCCAAACACGGCGCCTACCGTCACCGATACCAGCGCCGTCCCTGAAGGCGTTTGGACGCACATCGCGATCACCGGCACTCCCGACAAGGCCTATTCATTCTACATTGACGGGGCGCTCACCAGCACCGGCGTCCCCCCAGCCAGTTTTATCTCGAGCCAGAACACAAGTCCGCTATACATCGGCAGCCGAGGCGACCTGTTCACGACGATAACCGGCAGCCTCGACGATGTCGCAATTTTTTCTGGCGAGCTGCCAGCAAGCCAGATCATCGACATCATGGGCGGCGACTTCGGCGCCTTCGGAGTTGGTTCGGACGTTTTTAGGATCTCAGCGATCAGCAAGGGCGAAACCCTAGTCAACGAGGTGCTAGTCCCCTCGGTGACCCTGACCTTCAACTCGCGTGCCGGTAGAAGTTACAAGGTCGAGGCCTCGACTAGCCTCAAGTCTGCCGAGACACCCGGCGGCTGGATCGAACTCGATGACAGCTACCCATCACAAGGTGAATCAACGACTTATGTCGACACGCAGTTTGCCGGCGCCGGCCAGCGGATCTACTACCGCGTGAGCGAGAACTAGCATTGGTCTATCTAGAGGTATCGAGACGGATGCTTGCTCCATAGAGGCCCCCTCCATTTCAGTTCACATCACACTACGACTGGCCCTTGCCTGCTAGCTCCGGGGTGAGCTATAGTCTTGCCATCCCACTCCCCCAAATGCTACGCCGACTACTCCCCCACCTTCTCGTCTCTCTAACACTTTGCCAGATCGCCCCTGCTGGTTCACCAGACGCCGTCGTTGTTTTCAACGAAGTCCAATACAACCCGGCGGGCATGAGTGAAGACGGCGAGTGGGTCGAACTGTTCAACCAGATGGGGATCAAGACCGACATCTCCGGCTGGCGGATCAAGGGTCTCGATTACACATTCCCACAGGGCACGGTCATCGATCCAGGTGACTACATCGTCGTCGCCAAGAGCCCGGCGGTCGGGCAACTCGGTCCATTTACGGGCAGTCTGGACAACAACGGTGAACGCCTCCAGTTAATCAACCA
>JBLHKE010000149.1:0-12667 GCA_047619485.1 Verrucomicrobiales bacterium
GCTGTCGCGCGACCTCGTCGGAACCCTGTCGAAACTGAGCGATATCTCCGGTTATCCGGTATTTGGTGAGATTTTCGTCACCAATGCCTACGGGGCGAACGTCTCACAGACGAATCGCACGACCGACTACCGCCAGGACGATGAACGCTGGTGGCAGTTCGCTGCGAAGGACGGACTCTATCTCGGTGATGTCGAGTTCGATGAGAGTGCTGGTATCTACTCGGTGGAGATCTGCGTGCGGATCGACGACGAGGATGGCGGGATGCTCGGCGTCCTGAAGGCGGTCATGAATATCCGTGGGATCTTCGATATCATCGATTCTCATGCGACCCATGTCGCCCGGGACGCCGTGTTTGCACTCGTGACCAAAGACGGACGCGCAGTAAGGATCGGCAATGCAGAGACCGCGCCGCTCGCGGATGTCCGCTACCTGATATCGGGCGTTGAGTTGTCGCAAGACGGGGGTGTGAGGCGCTCATCGCATGACGATACCGAGACTGGGGTCGAGCTGATTTCCTACTACGCAGGAGCTCGTCCAGACGATGTGACGGCGCAGCTTGGCTGGGTGGTCGTCAAGCAGATTCGTGCTGATCGGGCAGTGGCGCCGGTGCGCCGGTTGGTCGGCACCATCATGCGGATGTCGGTTGGGATCGGGCTGCTGGGCCTGCTTGTGATCGGGTTGATTGCGCTCCCACTGTCGGCGCGGATCGCCCGGCTGACCACCGCTACCGAGGCGATTGCAGCCGGTGAACTCGACACGCCTGTTGCCGCGCGGGGCAAGGATGAACTGTCGCGGCTGACACGTTCCTTTGACTACATGCGGATCTCTCTCAAGGAGAACCGGGAGGCGCTGGAGAGCGAGAGACAGCTGTTGCACGCGATGATGGAACACCTGCCAGACCACATCTATTTCAAGGACAAGGAGAGCCGATTCATGATGGTCAGCCGTGCCCTTGCAAGGCACCTTGGGGTGAATGATCCGCGTGAGGCGGTCGGCAAGACGGATTGCGATTTCTTCAGCGAGGCACATGCAGCCGAGGCGCTCGAGGACGAGAAGGAACTGATGCTCACCGGTGAGCCAGTCTTGGGTAAGGAAGAGGAGGAGACGTGGAAGGAGCGGGAGGAGACGACTTGGGTCTCGACGACGAAGATGCCGCTACGGAATCAAGGCGGCAAGGTGGTCGGGACGTTCGGAATCTCGTCGAACATTACCTCGCGGAAACACGCGGAGCAGGCACTGCGCGATGCGAAACGTGCCGCTGAAGAAGCCAACCGAGCCAAGAGCGACTTCCTCGCCAACATGAGTCACGAGATCCGCACCCCGATGAATGGTATCATGGGGATGACGGAATTGCTCATCAACACCGCGCTGACCGAGGCGCAGCGCGAATACGCCACGCTCATCAATAGCTCGGCAGAATCGCTTCTGAATCTGATCAATGACATCCTCGATTTCTCGAAAATTGAGGCTGGGAAATTTGAGATCGATTCACACGAGTTCGACCTGCGCGATTCGGTCGGCGATACCCTGCAGACGCTGGCGGTAAGGGCGAGTCAGAAGTCCGTCGAGTTGGCCTACCACATCCCGGCTGAGGTGCCCGACCGCCTGGTCGGAGATCTGGGGCGCCTGCGTCAGGTGATCGTGAATTTGGTCGGCAACGCGATCAAGTTTACTGAGGAGGGCGAAGTTCTCGTCAGCCTGGGAGTGGTGTCGCGGGACGCTGAGAAGCTCGTCTTGCGATTCAGCGTGAAGGATACGGGAATCGGGGTTCCAGCGGAGAAACAGAAGACGATCTTCGAAGCTTTCAGCCAGGCGGACACGTCGACCGCGCGGCGTTTTGGAGGCACTGGGCTGGGCTTGGCTATTTCGACGCAGCTGGTCGAGCTGATGAATGGTGAGATGGAGCTAGAGAGCGAGTCAGGCGTTGGTAGCACCTTCCATTTCACTGTGCAGTTTGGACTGACCAAGGTTGGCGATCTGGGGGCGGGGTCCTCACCAGAGACGCTTCATGGTTTGCCGGTTCTGATCGTCGATGACAACCAGACGAATCGGCTCATCCTTGAGGAGATGTTGAAGAACTGGGAGATGTCACCGACAGCAGTCGATGGGGCGGAAGCGGCGTTGGCGGCTCTGGCTGAGGCGAGCGCGAAAAACCAGCGCTTCGAGTTTGTCATCCTGGATTTCATGATGCCGGGGATGGACGGATTGGATCTGGCGGGCGAGATCGGGAAACACCCGGAGTTCGGGCGGCCAAAATTGGTGGTGCTGTCGTCTGCTGGAAGGCCTCCCGCTGATAGGAACGTCGGGTCGCTCGATATATCGCGTTATCTGAGCAAACCAGTGAAGCAGTCCGACCTGCTAGATACGATCGCCGACGCGATGGGCGTCGCGACGCGTGATCGGACATCTGATGGTCAGTTGGCCGAAGTGCGGAGTGAGAGCAAGGTGTCGATGGATCTGTTGTTGGCGGAGGATGGCCGGGTCAATCAGGTGGTCGCGGTCAACCTGCTGGAGGGGCGCGGGCACAAGGTCACGGTCGCGATCAACGGGCGGGAGGCGGTCGAGTTGTTTTCGGAAAATCGCTTCGACGCGATCCTTATGGATGTGCAGATGCCAGAGATGAACGGTTATGAAGCGACCGGTGCCATCCGCAAAATCGAGGAGGCGCGTGGCGGTCACATCCCCATCATTGCGATGACGGCGAATGCGATCGAGGGCGATCGGGAGAAATGTCTAGAATCGGGAATGGATGACTACATCGCCAAACCAGTGCGCTCTGAGCAAATGTTCAAGGTGTTGGAAACGTATGCAGAGGGTTTACCGGTAGGCGCAGCTACCGATGACAGTATCGTTGTTACGCCGTCAGGTGACACGGTTGGTGGTTCCGGATTTGACCCAGAGCAATTTCGCAACGCGATGCAAGACGCGGCCGTAATGTCGGAACTCGTCGATATATTCCGTGAGGATACGTCCACCATGCTGGGGGAGATCTCTGATTACTTGGCAGCTGGTGATGCCGAAGAGTTACGTCGAGTGAGTCACGCATTGAAAGGGCAGATTGGAAACTACTTTGCCGCGGCAGCGTTTGAGGCCGCGAAGGACTTCGATGATGCGGCGCGGGCTGGAAGGATCGACGAGGCGCGGACATTGCATCCTGAGTTGCTGGTGGCGGTGGAATCGTTGGGGGCTGAACTGGATGCGTTTCAGCGAGATCTCTGAAGGCGTCGCGCCCCAATGCCTTTAGGGCTTGTCAGTAAATAACTCCTACAATCTGCTGGTTATTTTGGCCATCACCCGCGTTAGCTTCCAACTCAAATTGCCAGCTACTTCGCTGCCGTCTTCTCCTCGGTGCCGAACGTGATCAGTGATTGGAGCAGGTTGTTGGCTGGCGTGCGATCAGGGGTGGTTTGAGGGAGTGTTGCGAACGAGCCGATGGTGATCGAGCCGGTGCTTGCGGCGAGCTGGTGGTCGAAATTGACCTCGCGAGTGGCGATCTGACCGGGGCGGAGTTGGGCGATATTGAAGCGCTGTTCGCGATTCGGAGAAGTGACGTTTAGCCCGATGTTTGCCAGAACCTCGGTGCCCCGGTTCTGCACGGTGACTTGAATGTTCTGTGACGTGCTGTCCGGATCAAGGTAGTGGCTGGTGAGCGCTAGGTCGTAGATTCCGCGCTCGTCTCGTTCCATCAGGCGCCCGATGTTGAGGTTGCCCCTGCCTACCATTGGGTCTGGACCCGGGGCACCTGCTTCGTCTGTGAACTGCTGAATGAGCTGCCAGGCTTGCTGCGGGCTGAGTGCTGGGTTCTCTGACATCACTGCGGCGATCGCTCCCGTTACAAATGGGGTGCTGGCCGAGGTGCCGGAGAACGCAACCATCTGCCCGTTTGGCCAGGCGGCATCGATCGCCAACCCAGGTGCGGCCAGGTCGAGTTGCTCGCCGGAATTCGAAAATTCGAGATGCTCGCCCTGCGCATCGATCGCCCCCACCGCGATGACTTCATCGTAGGCCGCCGGGTAGACAATCGTATCAGCACCGTCGTTGCCGGTGGAAGCGACCAGCAGGCGTTGGTTGGAGGATGCCTCGGCGACCATCTCGCGGACGAGCTGGCTGTCGCCGTAAGAACCAACACTGAGGTTGATGATTTGAGCACCGGCGGCGACCGCCTCGCCGATCAGCTGCGCGAGGGTGAAGCTGTCGCCGTTGCCTTCCGAATCGAGCAGCTGGAGGCTGAGGATTTGGGCTTGGGGCGCGACGCCAGGTGTGCGCGCATCATTGCCCGCGATGATCGATGCGACCGCAGTGCCATGACCATCGACGAGTGCGTTGTCCCCTGGCTCGGATTCCGCTGGTATGATACTCGTTCCGATTGCGCGCACCTGGCCGTCGCGGAAGGTCGTGTGATCGGCAACCCCGCTATCGATCACTGCGATGACAACGCCCTTCCCCCACCCCGCGTTCTGTCCGTTTCTGACTCCGAGAAAGCGCAGCGAGGTGTTGCGAAACGGGGCACCGCCACTGGAGCCAGGTAGTGGATCATCAGGATCCGGAACTGGGTAGATCGGGATGCGCACGATGTAATTGGCGTCAATGTCGAGCTCGATGCCATCGAGTTCGTTGAGCAGATCGCGCAGGTCTTCAAGATCATTATAGCCAATACGGACTGCTTTGAGTGATTCGAGGACGCCAAGCAGGGAGACCGGAGATCGGCGAGCCTTGCTGATCTCGACGAAGTGGTCGAACGCCTTTCCGTCCTCAAAGCTAAGGATCGCTTCGCCATCGATGGCGGCGCGCCGGTTGGCCCGCATCGCGCGCAGGAGTCGTTCGACGAGGGCAGCGGAAATTTTATTGCGCGCTTTCTCGCTGACGATGGTGGCGACTTCCGCATCGCTGGCGTGGCTCTTCCGCTTCCGCGGCAATGCCATTTCTTGCCGGTGTTTCTCGAGTTCCCTGACTTGCTCTGCACCGATCCGGTTGTGCTCGAGCTGTTCACTCGTCCTTAAGAAATGTGAGAGGAACCAGACGCATGCGAGGGTGCAGGCGCAGAGAAAAACGACGATTGTCGATTTGGGGTTCATTCGAGGCGAGGGGCTACGGGTGAGATAACCATAGCCAACAACCGGCAGGTGGCAACCCCTCGGCGAGGTCTCTGCGCAAGGACGCACTCACGTAGCTAAGGCATTGTGCTTCGATTGCAAATCGAAGTGACGCCATCGCCTGCTGCGACCGGGTTCGTCAGCGGCCATCCCTCTAGGCTGCTGCCGATAACCCAACGCCAATGCGTGGAATATGCTCCCGCTCCCCGTCTCGGACTAGGTCACCTTCTCGCCACGCGCCATGACGACTTTACCTGTGCGCACTGTCTCGACGATGTCGAACTTGGCCAGCAGGCGGGTGGCGGCGTCGACTTTGTCACTATTGCCCTGGATCATCACGATCATCGAGGTGTCTGTGAGGTCGACGGTTTTACCTCCGAAATGCTCGACAACCTGAAGCGCCTCAGTGCGCTCCTCGACACCGACAAGCATCTTGATCAGCACCAGTTCCTTGGCGACGGAGTCCTCCATCGTGTGTTCGGAGCAGTGGATGACATCGATGAGCTTGTTGCACTGCAGGATGATTTGGTTGAGTCCTTTCGGGTCGCCGCTGATGCCCAGCGTGAGCCGCGAGAAGCGCGCGTCGCGCCCCTGCGAGACGACTACGGAGTCGATGTTGTAGGCTCGGCGTGAGAAGATCTGACAGACCCGCATGAGGACGCCGGGGTTGTTGTTAACGAACATGCTGAGTGTATGTCCGCCGACGATATCGGCTTTTGGTGCTGGTTTCTTGTCTGAGGTGACGATGTTACGTGACATAACGAATTGGGAAATAGTGTTTTGTTAGAGGATTAGGGGCATCTAGGTCGAGCCGGTAGGCTTGGCCATCTTGTGTTTCGGTGGCTCGATGAGCATGTCCTCGAGAGCGGCACCGGCGGGGATCATCGGGAACACGTTCTCCTTCTTGATGCACTCGGCATTGATGAGGACGGGGCCGCTGCGGTGTGCGACGGCCTTCTCGAGCACCTTGCGCACATCGGCAGGGCGCTTGATGTTCAGTCCGAGGGCACCGTAGGCCTCCGCCAGTTTGACGAAGTCAGGGTTGCCCTCGAGGTCGACACCACTCTCGCGATCGTCGAAGAAAAGTTCCTGCCACTGGCGGACCATCCCAAGGTAGTGGTTGTTGAGCACCAGGATGATAACCGGGAGTTTGTGGATCACGGCGGTAGCGAGTTCGAACAGGGTCATCTGGAAACCGCCGTCGCCGACGATGGCCACGACGATGTCGTCGGGGCGGGCGAACTGGGCACCGATCGCTGCTGGGAAGCCGAAGCCCATCGTGCCGGCGCCACCAGAGCTGATCCAGTTAAAGGAAGCGTCATTCTTGTAGAATTGCGCTGCCCACATCTGGTGTTGGCCGACGTCGGTGGTGACCACTGCCTTGCCTTCGGTGACCTCGAACAATTCGTCGATCACCTGTTGCATGCGCAGGCCGCCCTGCTTGCGGTAGCCGAGCGGGAATTTCTTCTTGTAGCCGTCGAGACGTTCGAGCCACTCGGTGGTCTCGAGTGGTTTCACCTTCTTGTTGAGTGCCTGCAGGACGACTTTAGCATCGCCGATGACCTGGACGTCCGGACGGATCATCTTGTTCATCTCGGACGGGTCGATGTCGATGTGGATGATCTTGGCGTTCTTACAGAACTTGTCAGCCTGGCCGATGATGCGGTCATCGAAGCGCGAGCCGACATTGATGATCACATCGCATTCGCACACAGCTTTGTTCGCGTAGGCGGTGCCGTGCATGCCGAGCATGCCGAGCGCGAGTTCGTGGGTCTCTGGGAAAACGCCTTTACCGAGCAAGGTGCTGGTCACCGGGCAGTTCAGCGTCGTGGCGAGCTCCATCAATTCCTCGTCGGCGCGTGCGATCATCGTGCCGTGGCCGGCGAGGATGAGCGGGCGGGTGGCCTGGCTGATGAGTTGGGCGGCATCTTCGACGTGCTGGGCGTTGATATCGAAGGCCGATTCGGGATTGTAACCAGGGAGTTCGACAACCGCCTCGAGTTCGCCTGTGAACGGTCCTTGGCTGACGTCCTTCGGGATGTCGATCAAGACTGGGCCAGGGCGTCCAGTGGTTGCGATGTGGTAGGCTTCACGAGCGACACGTGGCAGGTCGGCATTGTCGCGCACCAAGTAGCTATGTTTTACCACTGGCATGGTGATGCCGAAGATATCTGCCTCTTGGAAGGCATCCAATCCGAGCATCCACGTGACCTGCTGGCCACAGATGATGATCATTGGGATCGAGTCCATATGGGCGGTCATGATGCCGGTGATCGTGTTGCCAGCTCCTGGCCCACTAGTGACTAGAACCGCTGCCGGTTTTCCGGTCGCGCGAGCATAGCCGTCGGCCATGTGACAGGCACCTTGTTCGTGGCGCGCGAGCACGAATTTCATTTTAGTGTCGACCGTTTCGAGCGCGTCAAAAATTGGCAATGCCGCCCCGCCCGAGTAACCGAAAACGTATTCAATCCCGAGATCGTCGAGAGTTGTGATGAGAGCCTGCGCTCCGTCCATTTGTTCTGTGCTCATAGCTATTGAATTTGAAAAGTGAAGAATTCTCGCAAAGTCGACGATCTTTGGGGGTCAGTCAACCCGAAGATTGGTCAAATTTGCACAAACATGCAATTAATTTGCCGCCAGCCTGTCAAAAGGTGCCGAATTCATTCAAAGATCGGCTCCTCGCGTTCTTTTCCATCACCTTTTTTACTTCCAATCTGCGCCAAGACGATCTCAGCACGGCTTTTGATTCGTGAGTTGAATTTGCTCTTGGTGAGCTTGGTTGCCAATGCGCGCGCGGCTTCAGGATCTTTTTCGACGAGTTTCTCGCAGAGGTTCACAGCAGCGGAGGCGGCATGGGCTCCGATTTGGCGATCGGTCAGCATCGATTCTACCAGATCGATCGAACGGTCGTGTGGTAGTTGCCCGAGGATGGGCAACAGCAGGATTCGCTCCCGTGAGGCGGTTGCGATCTCGAAGGCATCTGCTGCGTAGCGCACCCGCTGCTCCAAGCTCAATTCAGTTGAAGACGCAACCAGCTTAGCGACCCCCTTGGCCATCTGTCCGGTGACCACTGGGTCTTTGTTCTCCGATTTCATGATCTGCAGCATCTCGGGCAACGCGGTAGCATCGGGCCATTTTGCGAGGGCGGCGATCGCGATATCGCTGTGGATCTTTCCTTTTCCGATCAGGGCCTCGACAGCCGCTAGCCCATTTGAGCTGCCGAGTATGGGGAACAGCGCAATCAATTGGCGGTGTTGTCCCGGCTCCTCGTGTTCGCGCATGAAGGAAATGATCTCGCTTGAGACGAGGCTAGGATTTCTAGCGCGGGCGCACACTGCCGTGAGAACAACAAGCACACCGCCTCGCTTTTTAGCGTAGAGGTCGAGGAGCTTGCGGAACTCAGTGTCTCCTGCCTGCTGGCGGAGAACGGAGAGTGCGGCGCTCGACACCGCCAAGTCATCCTCGCTGGCGAAGTCCATGATGCGGGTGAGACCTGTGCGGTCGCGGTTGCGCATGAACAGACCAATCGCGATGGCGCGGATCTCAGAGGTCTTGCCCTCTCGGGCGTGGAACTCGATGGTTTGCGCGATGGCGTTCCCTTTGACCTGGCTCAGCGCACTCATGGCCGCGTCGCGGATTTGGCTATCCGGCGTGATGGCTTTGGAGAGTAGAAGCTCGACCACGCTGACGCTGCCGAGTGGTCCGAGCGCTCGGATACAAGCGATTTCCAGATCCTTTGCCTTGACCCGATCCCGCCGTTCGAGCTCCCCGATCGACAGTAGCAACTTGACGACGTTCGGCTGGGCTGCGAGGTCGCCCTTCATCGCCAGCGCGTTGAGAATTTGTTTCTGAACCTGTTTCGGGGATGTCTCGAGCATGGAGGCCAGCCCAGTGGTCAGTTGGCGGTTGGAGACGAGGACGGAGGTTACGATCCCGGCCGTCCGCGTGCGTGGATCCTTCGACCGCAGCGCATCGATCACGACCGCTCCAGACTCGGCTGGGATGGCGCGCGCCATCCCGAGCATGGCCGCACGTTTGACTGCAACGGACTCGGTCTGGGCGTGGAGAACTTTAAAAATCTTGCCCGCTCCCGGGCGGTCGCCGGAAATGCCACGCTGATTGGCAATCGCTAGCAGGCCGAGCTCGAACTCACGGCGCAGTCGCTTATCTGTCGTTCCGGATCTTGCTTTCCCGAGTGCCCTAGTTGCGTCGCTGCCACCGAGCCGGCCAAGCGCCGTGGCAGCGGCAATGACAATGTCCGTGTCCGGGTTACTTAGCAGCGGGGCGATTTCCTCCACCGCGGCCGTATATTGGCGGGCGGCGATCGAATCGATCAGGCCGAGGGTGAGATTCTTGTTCTCAGTGGCGGTTTTCAGAGCGTCAACCAACGCCCGGTCGGCCTCGACGGCTGGGATGTTCTGCAGTGCCATCCGCCCACGCTCGACGTCGTTGGCAATCGGGGATGAAAGCAGCTTTACTAGGGGCGGCACGGATTGCGCTCCGCCAAGATCACCGAGCGCCTCGATGAGGAGGCGGCGCCCCGTCTGTGGGTAGTCCGGGATCTCCAGCTGTTTGGCGACCGCCGAGCAGAAGACCTTGCGCTGCGCCTCCCGGTCGGGTGAAGAGACGTGGAAAGCCATTTCCCGCAGTTGTTTCTGCGCCTCGTTGCGGCGGCTTGAGACATTCGTTCCGATAAAATCCTTCAGCTCGGCAAACCCCTGCACATAGAGCGCTTCGTATTCATCGACGCTGCGCTCCGGGTTCGGAGCCAAGCCGGTGAGTTCTTGGAGGATTGTCACCTCGTCGGAGCCAGCCTCGACGACTGTCTCCTCGTCGGGGTCAGCCAGTGCTAGACCAATGGCGCATTGGAGCACTGCCGCGAGGGTGGCGGGGAGGATCTTCGATTTCATCACTGCAAAATAAATTAATGTTAGACTAAACGAGTGTGTAGGGCGCGCGCCGTGGGCGGTCGAGCATCCGGGAGGCACCTGGGTTGTCCGTAATCTCCTGCTTCTCCGGATCCCAGGTAAGTTTGCGTTCCGTCCGTTCGGCGATCGCATTGAGTAAGCAGATGCTCGTCGTGCGGTGGGCGACGGACGCGTCGACGATCGGTTTGGTACGTGCCTTGATGTTCTCGATCCAGCTGTCCTCGACCACATGCTCGAGCGGCAAGCGCGTATCGCCGACGGTGAGATTGGTGCGCGACAGCTCCCTCGGCTCCGTGTTGAGGCTGCCGCGATCGGCGATCGAGATGCTAGCCTCGGCACCCACAAACTCGATCTCGTTGCTAGTCGAAACCGGGTGTCCGATCTTCACCGTGGTGCCATTCGCGTAGCGGTAGGTGGCGTATTCCTGGTCATCGACACCTGCTGGCGTGAATTCGATCGGCCCCGTATTTTCCATGCCGAGAGCCCACTGGATAACGTCGTAACGATCGAAGCCAGGTTCGCCGTGGGTGCGGACACCGTAATCCCAGAAGGATCGCCAGCCTCCGACGCGGCTGCCGTTCACCCGGGAGGAATGGTAGGGCACGACCGGCGCGGGGCCTAGCCACCGGTCGTAGTCGAGTTCTTTCGGTGGCTCTTGGGCAGGGAGGGAATTCGACTCCGGGAAGGGGCTCCTCGCGACATAAACTTCTTTGATCTGGCCGAGGTAGCCATTGCGCACCAGTCCACAGGCCTTGACGACATCGTCCTTGCAACGCATCGGCGCGATGCACTGGGCGATGGCACCATGATTCCTGGCCGCCTCTTCGACCAGC
Source organism: Verrucomicrobiales bacterium (assembly GCA_047619485.1). GTDB lineage: Bacteria > Verrucomicrobiota > Verrucomicrobiia > Verrucomicrobiales > DEV007 > JBLHKE01. Next base: position 10,856 of record JBLHKE010000149.1, read on the forward strand.
TGTCCCTCGCGTACGGTGAGTGTCATCGGCGACTGAATGAGCACGTCTTTACCTGCACGGATCGCATCGAGGGCGATCGCGGCGTGCCAGTGCACGGGGGTGGCGATCACCACGGCATCGATGTCATCGTTGGCGATGATCTCACGGTGATCCTGGGTGCCGAGGCCGTCTCCAAACTCCGCTTTGAATTTCCAGTAGGCACGCTTGATATCGACTAGGGCTGCCTTGTAACGGCGCTCGTCGACATCGCAGGTCGCTTTGATAAAAACGTCATCGCGGGTGAGCAATTTCCGCATCGTTTCATTCATCGCTCCCCCTACCCCAATCAGGCCGACATTGATTCGTTCGCTCGGCGGTGGAGTTGTGGACTTCGCCGTCTTCTGGGCAACTAGGCGCGACGGGACGATGAGTGGGCCTGCGACGGCCGCTGCCGTTAGACCCAGTTTTTTCAAGGCGTCACGACGACTGTGATCGAATGGTGTCTTCCTCTGCCCTGTGGCGCCAATTTCTTTGCTTATCCGGTTCTCCTTTTTCATCGCTTGCGTGCTAATAATCGCTTCTTCTGACTTGGGATTCTATCGTTGGTGCTGCCAGTCGCAACCTTCAAATCATCGGTTTAACCGGCAGTTCGATGGCGACTTCGGCACCAATAAACCTGATCCTCATCGCGTTTCCATCTCTAACAGTGTGTTCTGAAGGTAAGAGGCGCTGGCCCGGACGCCTTCCGGAGCGTGATCGCCCGGCTCGTGCTCGACCGTCAGTTGCCAGCCTTCCTCCACCGCCATTTCGAGGATCGTGGGAAATGGCACGTCGCCAGAACCCATCGTGGGTTCGTCCTTCTCGGCGATCCCATACTCCTTGGCATGCAAGCAACGAACCCGCTCACGATTAGTTTTTAAAAATTCGAGTACATCCCCGCCACCCGCGAGTGCCCAAGCAGTGTCGACCTGAAATTTCACCAGATCGGGATCGGTTTCGGTCAGCAGGATATCGATTCCCCGCTGTCCATCGGGCAGTGCTTCAAATTCCCAGTGATGATTGTGGTAAGAAACGTGGCATCCAAAAGCCTGCGCTTTCATGGCAATGTCATTGAGGCGCTTGGCGCACTGATAATAGCGCTCAACTCCCTCACCGTCCGGTGGCATCGGCACGATCAGGTGATGGTTGCCCAACTCGGCGTTGAACTCAGCCAAGGTAGGGAGTTCAGCCTCAAGCCGCTCCATGATCACATGCGCACTGCTCAATATTAACCCATTCATTTCCAATTGATCACGCCATTTTTCCAGATCCCAGTCGTAGTCTCCGGCTGTTTCGACCGCACCGAAACCGAGCGCCCGGATCCCCGAGAGCATGGCTTCCGGATCTTTAAGCGACTGCTCCTTCAAGCTGTAGAGTTGCAGCGACAGATCCTTAGCGACGTTCATAATGGCCGCGTCAGTTACGGGAGCGAGTCGGATTTTTCAACTGCAGACTCTACCTGGTTCACTCGTCACAGGAAATTCGGGATTTTGAGATGGCGTTGGGCCGTGTTTTCTTGTATCCTCCCCATGTCGCTGGTGGGGTTGCACTTGATTGATTCGCTCAGCGATTAAATTGCTTGGCCTTACCGATCTAAATCTGAATGTCTTCCCCCGCCCCCACAGCTCCACAAGCTCCCCGCTTTAACGTCGATGCGGGTCCTTCGCGTAAAGACGTCAAGGACAAGATCATCGAGCGCTTCGAGCAGAAGTACATCATCCATCCGCGCCTCGTCCCGAAGATCCGCGAGTACATCAAGCCGTTCTGCATCGCTGACCCGAACGGGAAAGGTCA
>JBLHKE010000150.1:0-12661 GCA_047619485.1 Verrucomicrobiales bacterium
TGCCGCTGACCGAGTTGAAGTTCGTCCTCTGCGTCCCGGATCGTCTGTGCGGCAAATCGGTGCGACTCCCCGGCGATCTAGCGGGGCTTCCGCTCGCGCTCCCGGCCGCGGGTGGGAGTTTCCACGGCGTGCTCTCCACCTATTTCGAGTCGGTGGGGATCCCATGGCAGCCTGCCGTCGAATCCACCAGCTTCCTCCAGGCACTCGCCCTCGTCGAGAGCGGCGGTTTCGCAGCGGTGCTCCCATCGATCGGTGCGAAGCGGCTGCCGGGAGACGCGTTCGTGATCAAGCCCATCGCCGGCCTCAAGTTCGCAACGCGCAAGCTCGTCCTGCACTGGAACAAACGCCAGATGGAGACGCGGGATGTTTCGGCGGCCTCGATCAGGAAGTTGCGCGATGCGATCCGTCTATCGCTCTAGAGATCGGGCGGGCGGCTTGGTGGGGCAGATCCCGGCTCCGGAAGAATGTTTGCCAAATGTTTGCCAGTAACCGGTTCTTTTGAGCGCATTTCAGTTCATCTCAATGCGCTTCAATCCGAGCCGGGACTTCCACCGCTTCTTCTGTAAATTCTTCATTATGAGGAAGTGGCGGAGAGGGAAGGAATCGAACCAACCAGAGCAGCATAACTACTCTCAACGGTTTTGAAGACCGCGGAGGCCACCAGGCACCCATCACTCTCCCTTTCGGAGTGCGGGACTCTAGGACGGGTGGGGGCTTGGCTCAAGCGGTATTCGCTCGGGATTGATGGGGCGGGTGAAACCTCGGGTTCCGCCTGCCGATCGATAGCCCAGCCGGGGAATGGTGGGGCGATTAGCGAGTTTTGGCGCGTATGGGTTGGGGCTTGTTGAAGTTTTTCATCGTTGATGGTGATTGGGTTATGACGAAAATGCGATAATCGTTTGAAAGGCTTGAACAAAATTGACCGTAGCTTTGTCAAACAAAGTAGAAACCCCCAACCCTAGAAACACATGAAAGCAGTAGTCCCTAAAACAAACCCTAAAAAGGCAGGTGTGGCATCAGAGAGACGCCGTCTGCTGAAAGAATTTTTCCTCAATGCATCGCTCTTAGCTGTGATGAAGGAGACGGTCGAGGAGGCCGTCGAACTCGATCGCGTTGAGAGGGCGGTCGCCCGCGAAGAGGAGCGTGCAATTTCCGCGCCGGCTGCGTGATCGATTTGAGTGGTCGATCGAAACGTCGGATTTCATAGACACAAAACAAAAACACCCCCGAAACACCCCAAGAGTTTACCCTCTTTACTGTTGTTGAGGTTAGTGGGCGGCACCGCGCTTTGGTTGGTTAGCGGTGCCGCTCCTTCTTTGTACTGCGGCGCCGTAGTTGGATGGTGCGAAAGTAAAAGGTAAAAGGTTTTGTCTGGCGGCGCCTTTGTACGGCGGCGGCTCCGTGGGAAGGTGAAAGGTTTTGTTCGGTTGTTCCGGGGTGGTACGATTAAACGTGAAAAATCGAACCCGGCTGCTTCGGTATGAAAATTGCCGGCACGGCTCATTGAGAGCTTTTACTTTTCACCTTCCCACTTTTCACCCTAGGAGGCTAGTTACCGATGCAGAACAATTTCTTGTCTGTGCGGATGAAGAGATTGCTACCTGAGACGGCGATGCTGCTGCGGATTTCTCCGTCTTTGCCTTCACCCATGTTGGTCTGGTGGAGGAGTTTGTAGTCGGGGCCGGTCGCCCAGACGAAGGCTTGGCCGCTGTGGTTGATGGCGTAGATCTTGCCGTCGGCGACGGTGGGGCTGGCTTCGATCTTGCTGTTGCAGTCTTCGATCCGCTCGGCGTAGTGGACGGTGCCGTCGGGGGCGACGCTGCAGAGGGATTTGCGATCGCTGTTGATGATATAGAAATCGCCTTTGTAGAATGCTGGCGTGCTGACGTCGCTGGAGACTTCTTTGTCTTCGCTGCTCCACATGAGTTTCGCATTACCGAGGCTGACGGCGTAGATGGGGTTCTTTTTTGGTGCGCATGCTAGGGCGACTCCGCCGCCGGCGACGGGTGAGGGGACCAGGCGCCAGTGTCCGATGCGCTCTGGGTTCCAGGTTCCCCAACGCCACAGTTCTTTGCCAGTTTTTGGATTGTGGCCGGTGATGCAATCGCCACCGGTGATGAGCAATTGGTTTTTGTGGATCACTGGGGTGGTGAAGGCCTCGAGTGATTCGGCTTTTGCTTCGGAGGGGCGGCTGGCCTTCCAGAGTTCTTTGCCAGATGCCGGATCCAACGCCAGAAGGTAGGAATCGTTTTTCCCGTCTGGGCGACCAACTTCTCGACCCCAGGCCTTGAAGGAGACATCGCGCTGTAGGACTTGCATGTAGAGGATGCCGTCGTGGACGAGCGGGCTGGTGGAGAATGTCCATAGAAAGGCGAAGCTGCCGTAGTCTTTCTGGATGTTGCGTTGCCAGACTTGGTTTCCTTCGAAGTCGAAGGCGACTAGATCCGTAGTGCCGTAGAAGAAATACACATGTTTCCCATCGGTGGTAGGTGATGGGCCGGCGAGGTTGGAGCGGTCGTCCTGCTTGAAGCCGTCGGCGACCTGCTTGTCCCAGAGGAGCTTGCCCGTCTTGCGATCGAAGCACATGGCGTGGAGTTTTTTGGTGCTCTCGTTGGCGCTGCTAACGAAGACGTGATCGCCCCAGATGGTGGGGGTCGCGCCGGATGGTCCGGGGAGGTCGACGGACCACTTGACGTTTTCCGTCTTGCTAAACTTGGTTGGGAGTCCGGTCTCGGTGGAGGAGCCGTCCTGGTTCGGGCCACGCAGGCCTGGCCAGTTTTCGGCTTGGGTTAGGGTGGTGGTGAGGAGGAGAATGCTTAGGAATTTTGGGATCATGGCTTTGGATGGAAACGATAGAGGCGGGACGCCCCGACTACAGGCTGAATTCGACGACCTCCTGGCTACCGGTTTTGCGGTTGGTCGCGATCCAGCGTGTCAGGAGTAGTTCCAAGATTAGGAGAATTAGGACACCGATGGCTAGGTATTTCCACAACTCTTGCCCGTAGCTCCTGCCGGTTAAAATCGTATGAACCTCCTTGGTCGAGACTGGTTCCAAGACTTCGATGTGGCGGTTGATTCTAGCCAGATCGGCGCGGGTCAGGGGACTTAGCTGGGACTCTTCAGGAAGCCGGGCTACGGTGAATGGAAGGGTGCCGGCAGGTGTCAGGTTCTTCTCAAACGGCTCGCGCGCGGTGTCTGGAATTTCGATCTCGTAGAGCCCGGCGATGGTGGGGCCGTTGACCTTGGCAATAGTGCCTTGCGAGTTGCTCACTATCTGGGCTTCGCGGCGTTGGCCGAGTGGGTCGGTGGCGTTGAAGGTGTCGAGAACCTGCTCTTCGGGGGTGGTGGTCGGCGGGGCGATGTTCAGGCTGAGGGGCGAACTTGGAGGCAGCGCGAGCTTCAGTGTGTCGGGATTGGAAAGGTGGTAGATGAGTTCGTGGAGGAACGGGAGGAAGCTGTCGCGGCTGGCGATGTTGCTGGCGCGATTGTCGAGTGCGCTGCAGGTCATGATGACCTTGCCGTTGCCCTGGGCTCGCGCGACGACGAATGGGGTGCCGGTGTTGAGCTCTGCTGCGATCGTGCTGAGTTTGTCCCTCGGGGTTAGCTGCCAGTAGCTGGTCAAGATGACGCTGCCGAGATCACTGCTGGATGGTTCGGCGATCTTGCGCAGGGCGTGGTGCTTGAAGCTCTGTAGGTTGGGGCTCGCCTCACCCGTGATTAGTTTTTCTAGCTTGGCTGGCGAGGTGTTCCAGCGGTTGTAGAACTCAGGGAGGGCGCGCTCTCCGGGGATGATCAGGAGTCCTCCGCCGCGCTCGACATACTCGGCGAGCTCGGCGGCGACGGATGCGGGGAGTCGTGGGACATCGGCTAGGATGACTGCTTTGTAAGTGTCGAACGATTGGACGCTGAGGATCTGTGGCGCCGGGACGATGGTCGGGGCGATGAGGTAGGCCTGTCGGGAGAGCATGCCGGGGGCGAGCGCCAGTTCGACGAAGGCGGAGGCTTGATCGAAGAATTCGGGGGAGGGGTTGCCCTCGACGATCATGACTTCGAGGCGGTCGATGATGGGGACGGCAGTGCTGAAGGTGTTGTCTGCATCCAGGTCGTCTTGCAGATCCGCGCTGGCGGTGACGACGTGGGCGCCGGGGCGCTTGAAATGGTGTTTGAATGTTAGAGTGGTTCTCAAGCCCGGGGTGAGCTGCCCGAGGGAGGAGTTGGTCTGGGTTCGCTTGCCGATGCGGAGCTGCACCGAGTTCGGAGTCACCGCTTCGGTGCCGGTGTTTTCTAGGGTGACATCGATCGATACCTCGCGGTCGACACCGATGACATCACGCGAGAACTGGATGTCGGTGATGGCGAGGTTGCGAAAGTTAAGGCGGATCGGCAGGCGCCGCAGCAGGAGCTGTGGTTTGTTCGGCAGCGAGCCTCTGGCGTCGGCTACGAAGTGCCAGCCAGCTGAATCCTCGGTCTGCCAACCGGCCCTCTGTGCGTCCGACAGGACGATGATTTGCTTGGCTTCGTTCTGGCCTGATTCGAGCGTCCGCGTCGCTGCGAGGATTGCCGCTTGGGCGTCCATGTGTCCATCGGACGGAACGAGTGTGTCGATGATCTCGTTCAGCTTGGTGCGGTCGCTGATGGGGGTTTGATTGTGTGATTCGGGGGTGGTTCCGGCGGTGATGATGGCGAACGCGGAGCTGGGGTTGGATTTAAGAATGATGTCGCGCGCTTCATCGAGTGCCCGTTCGAAATTGGACTGGGCGGCACCGTCCGTTTGGATCGTCATTGATGACGAGGCGTCGATAATCAGGGCGATGTCCTGATACGATGCTCCCCCGAAGCGGCGCAGGTTGAGGTAGTTCTCATAGAAGATGGCGGCACCGGTGAGCAGGAGGGTGGTGGCCGAGGCGAGGAGCAGCCACGCGCGTGCGGGTCTGTTGTCCCACAGGGCGGCTGCGACTGCGAACAGGCAGATGGCGAGCAGCAGGGCAGGGAGGACGATGGTGTAAGGGATGGTCGAGCCTGGCGGGGAGAATGGTCGGGCTAGAGCCAGCGCGATCATGCCGAAGATCAGGCAGCGTGCGGCCATCAGGAGGGCGTCCTCGAGCTGGATCCGCTTGGTTCGCAAGGCCATCGAGTCGGCGAGAAATTGCATCGCCCCCCACTCAGTGTTGTCGGCAGATTTGCGACTGAACAGGTGGATGAGCACCGGGATCACAACGCCCAGCAGTCCGAGCAGCAGCCATGGGTTCAGGAACAACATTTACATCTAGGATTTAAGATTTTGCATTTCTGTTTTGGAGCTGGTTTTGGTTGTGTGGATGCAGGTTTTCACCTGCGCTGGCTCAGGTAATTACTGATGACCTGCTCGTAGTTCTGTTTGGTGTTGAGAGGGACGTAGTCAGCATGGAGTTTGCCACAGCCCGATGAGATTTGCTCGATGAAGGCGCGGATTTTTTCCAAGTAGGTGGCGCGGATGGTTTCGGGTTCGACTCGGATGCGTTGGTTGCGGTTCTCCAGGTTGCTGAACTTGGAGAACTTCTTGAATGGGAACGAGAGTTCCTCCTCGGCCATGGTGTGAAAAATCACTAGTTCGTGGTTGCGGTAGCGGAAGTGGTGCAGTGCCTCGAGGATCTCAGCTGGGTCATCGAACAGGTCGCTGATGAGGATGACCAGCCCTCGCTGGGGGATGCGCTCGGCGACCTCGTGGAGGATCGGTGCTAGCGCGGTCTCGCCCGAGGGTTCAGTTTTGTAGAGTTCTGTTAGGATTTGGTGGGTCTGCGACTGCCTGGCGGCCGCGCGGTGATAGGAGATGATCTTGGTATCGAAGGTGACGAGGCCAGTGGCGTCCTGCTGGCGGCTGAACAAGTGGGCCAGCGCGGCGGCCAGGTAGCGCCCCTGTTCGAACTTCGATACCGGGTTGCCGTTCACTTTCGAGGCTAGGTCCCCGCGGTAGGCCATCGACCCGGAGGCATCGAGGACGATGGTGGCGCGCAGGTTGGTCTCCTCGGCATACTGCTTGATGTAGTAGCGGTCCGACTTGCCGTAGGCGCGCCAGTCGAGGTTGCGCAAGTCGTCGCCCTGAGTGTATTGCCGGTGTTCGGCAAACTCGACGGAGGTGCCTTTCTTCGGACTGTTGTGTCGGCCGTTGATTCCACCGAGCTTCTTACCGCGGGCTAGGAATTCGAGCCGTGCGAGGGACGCGGTGGCCTCCTCGGGGAGGAGTGCCATGTAGCTCGGTTGGTCGGGCATGGGGGAGGCGGAAGTAGACCGGGCAAGAGTGCCCGGATTACACGTCGAGTTCGGCTCTAGGCTTGCAGTGTTTGAGCAACAACTTGACGATGTCGTCACTGGTGACGCCGGCGGCCTCGGCATTGAAGGTCGTGAGGATGCGGTGGCGAAGTACCGGGAGCGCGACTTTTTTCACATCTTCGGTGGTGGCGTGGTATCGGCCTTGGAGGATCGCGCGAGCCTTGGCGGCAGTGATCATGTTGATGCCGGCACGTGGTCCAGCGCCCCAGGCGACCATCTCCTGGACGAAGTCTGGCGCATCGGGCTGTTTTGGCCGGCTCGCCCGGGCGAGCGTGGCGGCGTACTCGACGACGTGGTCGGCGACCGGGACACGTCGGACGATCTGCTGGAGTTTGAGGACATCGTCCGCGTTGAGCGCGGTCTCGATCTTGGCTTTGTAGTTGCCGGTGACCTGCTTGATGATCTGCTGCTCCTCTGCCGCGCTCGGGTAGTCGACAATGATATTGAACATGAAGCGATCGAGCTGGGCTTCGGGGAGCGGGTAGGTTCCTTCCTGTTCGATCGGGTTCTGGGTCGCCAGGACAAAGAACGGTTCGGGTAGGTGGTAGGTCTTGTCGCCGACGGTGACGTGGTGTTCCTGCATCGCCTCGAGGAGCGCCGCTTGGGTTTTGGGCGGCGTGCGGTTGATCTCGTCGGCGAGCACCAGGTTGGAGAAGATCGGTCCCTGGACGAAACGGAACGAGCGCTTGCCACTGCCGTCGTCGTCGAGCACCTCGGTGCCGGTGATGTCGGCCGGCATCAGGTCTGGGGTGAACTGTATGCGTTTGAAGCCGAGGTCGAGTACGTGGCTGAGGGTGCTGACGAGCAGGGTCTTTGCCAATCCTGGCACGCCCATCAACAGGGCGTGCCCGCGGCAGAAGATCGCGATCAGCATCTGTTCGATGACGTCGTGCTGGCCCACGATCACCTGCGAGAGTTGGTCGCGCATCCGATCGTAGGCGGCGCTGAGTTCCTCTACGAGTTCCGCATCGCTGGCGGGTTCGGAGCTCGGCTTCGTCCAGCGCCCGAGCGATTCCTTCACGGCTGGTTCGACTGTCTCGGTGCCCTCGGCGAAATGGAAGCCGATAGTCGAGGTGCCGATGGTGATGAGATCGCCGTCCTGCAAGCTGCTGGCCTCGGTCTCGATCTTGTTGAGCAAGGTGCCGTTAGAACTCTGTAAGTCGTAGACCCACCAGTTTCCCTTTTCGAAAAGGATCATGGCGTGAGAGCTCGATACCTTGGTGTCGAGGATCTGCACGTTGGCAGAGTAGTCGCGGCCGAGCGTTAGCCCTTCCTCTGGGACCTGGTGGGATTGCCCCGCATTGGGGCCTTCTTGGAAGTGAATAAACGGCATGGGTTTCGGCTGCGGGAAAAATGGTTTCGCCCGCGCAGCTAATCAACTAGCTTCTTGGCACTGATGGCAATGAAATTCCCAAACCGTTCCTCCCGCTACCTTTTGTGGGCATGGATGCTCGGCGCGCTCTGTGCGAGCGATTCGCTGGGGCAGGATAAAAAAGGCACCGATCCCGGGGTAAAATTCCATTCGGTGAAGTTTTACGAACACGGGGCAGGGGATGCGGCTCGGCCGGGCGGCGGTGCGCCTGGGAGTGATGGCGACGATTACGCGAGCAACTTCCCGCTCAGTTCGACGCGCCATGTCGCCGGTCAGATCGTGTTTGAAAACCTCCGTCATGGCGAGAAGGCGTCCGAGTACGAAGTGGTGGTTGCGCTTTACTCCTACGACAACCAGTTAATCCACGCGAACAAGAGGAAGCTGGTGGTGCCGTCGGAGTGGAAGTTCGCGTGGGTTTCGCAGGGCTATGGTTGGGAACAGCCGGGGCGCTGGTCGGTGGGCACCTACCGGGTGAAGGTGTGGTTGGGGAAGGAGAAGGTTGGTGACGCGGCGTTCTACATCAAGGATGACGCGGAGACCCTCGCGCCGGGGATCGCGGAGATGTCGGTGAGGGACGTGCAGTTTTATGAGGGTGGGGGATTTTTCCGACCCGGGCCGGCCGAGGAGGCATCGACGACTTTTGCCCGCAGCAAGGCACGGCGGATTTACTGGGTATTGGGCGGTGTGAACAAGCTACACGGCAAGCGCGTGCAGCGGCCGAATATCGTTGGTTACTACTATCGCCCCGATGGGACATTGTTAGGAGAAGCACCGAACCGGTTCCTAGTTCCGCCCGAGGTAAAAGACGTGACCTTGGTCGAGGGCTTGGGTTGGGCGACGCCCGGTAGCTGGGAGCCTGGGAAATACCGTTTCGAGCTCGAGCAGGATCACCGGGTTGTCGCCGAGAAGAGTTTCGAGATCACCGACCCGTTTTTAAGGCCACGTGAGCGCCCGCAGGTCATTCATTACGGGATCATCAATGCGGGGGTGTTTGCTGGAAGTGAAACACCTCCGGTGGATGAGATCGGGCGTGGGTATGCGACGGAGTTCTCTGCCGCAGAAACCGATGTGCTCTGGGCGGAACTCGTCGTGGTGAACAATCCGAACCAACGCGGCGCGCACTCGCACAAGCTCAGCTGGCAGTGCTTGCGCCCCGACGGTTCGCTCCTATCGGAGACCGAGACAGACTTTACGATTCAGCCGCAGTGGAAAACCGCGCGGCAGAGCGTTCCTTTCGCGGGAACTGGCGAGTGGCAGCCAGGAGCCTACAAGATCCGTCTGGTGATCGATGGCAAGCTGGCGCGCGTGTTGCGTTTTGAGATTGGCGAGTAGCCGGATGACACAGTTGGGTGGGGCGTTCCTCGCTTGACCTTCTGGTAACGAATTCGCAGGCTGGCTGCGTGCGCTACTTGAAACTCCTGATCTATTTTTCGCTAGCGATGGCTGCCCTACTATTAGTGGTGGAAGTCGTCGTCCGCCTCGTTGCGCCGCAGCCGCTGGATCCGGGGATCTCGCTCGTCATCGAGAACGACATCGCAGGTCTGCAGCCGAAAATCGAATTCGAGATCGATGCGAATAAAATCCGCGGGTTCAATTCCTCCAAGGCGAAACCGGAGGGGACGGTGAGGATTTTGTGCGTAGGTGGCTCGGCGACTTCGACGATGTTGCAGGGCGCGGGGGACACGTGGTGGGGGGCGCTGGGTGCGTCCCTAGAGAAATCGGTCGGCAGACCGGTGCAGGTCGGGTGCTTGATCACAAGCCGTGCGGAAGACATCATCGGCGGGGCGCAGTGGGCAGATCATATTTTAGAGACCGTTGATGGCATCGATCTCGTCATCGCGATGTACGGCCACAGGGAGGTGCTCAGCCCGGACATGGAGTTTTCGTTCGATCCCGAATCTGTAGAACAGATCCAATTCGGCGGGGGAGGGAGCTTCATGCGTGGCGTGGCGAAGTCGTCCCACCTGGTGCGCGTCGTGCGCAATTGGCACGTTCGATCGAAACGGGCGAAGCGGCCGAACCAGGTCAGCGAGCCCAATTTTATCCGCGACCGCCTAACCGCCGCAGGGGTAGGTTACCGGAGCCTGACGGCAACGACTTCTCGCCCGCCGCGGCAAAGCGATCCGATCGCTGCCTACCTGCACGGCCTCGGGATGTTCATCGAGGCGACGCAAAGCCATGGCGTCGGCCTGCTAGTGGTGGGCGAGCCGACGGTTTTCGATTCGGCCATTCCGAGTCAGGACGCGGCGGAGACGCTCACGACTGCGGTGCGGGTCGGTCCCGGCGAGCGAGATTTTGCCCGTCCGATGCCCGATTGGGTGCACCACGAACTCGGGCGTTACTACACTGCGGGGAAACAGCTCTGCGATGGGGCTGCGGTCGAATTCATCAATCTGCACGGTGTGATTCTGCCCAGTCGTGAGAACTTCGTCGGCGAGGCATTGTTGACCGATCATGGTGCTCAGACGGTCGCGAATCAACTGCTCCCCGCCGCTAGGCGTAGATTGCAGTGATCTTGGTAGAAATTTGCAACTAACGATCCGATAGATTGGTCCAAAACAATTGATTTTCGCGAAAGGTAATGCTAGACAGGGACGCGTGTTCTCGGTCTACTACCTAGCCAAGAAACCAACGAGAACAGTTTCTCACTAATTAACCGACATCTCAAAACCACCCATCCACTCGATATGACGCAAAATTCCCCGTTGCAACCGGCGACCGCTCGCCGCCGGTTCGCCCCTATATTCATTGTTCTCGGAGTCCTGTTAGTGACGATCTTCATCATGCCCGACTTGTTCGCACAGGACGGCGACGCCGATGCACCGGCCAAGAAGACTGGCCTGAGCTACATCAAAGATGCTGGGCTCTGGATGGTGCCGCTCGGAATCTGCTCGATGGCGACCATCGCCCTCGTCGTCTACAACTTCATGCAGCTCACCACGACAAAGTTCGCTCCCGTCGAACTGAGAATGGCGCTGCTCGACCACATGCAGAATTGCCGTGTGCGCTCTGCGATCGAGGTGTCCTCGACCAGCCCGACCTACCTTGGCCGGATGAGTTCCACTTCGCTGCCCCACGTGGATGCGACCGAGCCGGAGACGCTCGGGCGCGAAGCAGTGGAAGATGCGATGGCGGAGTTCACCATCCGTGAGAATGCTGGTCACATGACTTGGATCAGCTACCTCGGCCTGCTCGGTCAGATTGCTCCGATGCTCGGACTGCTCGGAACTGTCGTCGGTATGTTGGGTGCGTTCTCGACGCTCTCGGTTTCCGGTGGTGCCGACCCATCCGCACTCGCTGGTGACATCGGTCTCGCCATGGTCACGACCGCTTCGGGTCTGATCATCGCTATCCCGGCTGTGTTCTTTTTCTTCTTCTTCAAGAACCGTCTCAACAAGATGGTCGCTGACTGCCACCTCGCTGCTTCCGACATGATGGACGCCAGCATCGCGGCAGTGAACGCTGACCAGCAGATGGCGAAGGTTCCTGAAGGCCTCCAGCCGGGCTAGTGGCAACCAGCCGCTCGCTCCAGGGTGGTTGGTATTTTGGAGGAACTCCTCCGTGTGCTTGCCAGCCCTTCCGGTCAGATTGTTCCCGACTGTGAGCTGGTGGTGATTCGTTAGGAGAGAAATCTAAACCCCCAAGACTACAATGGCCTCAAACAAGCTCGCAGCCGCTCAGTCCGCTCCGCAGGACGCAATGAAGATGGACATGTCGCCGATGATCGACATGGTTTTCCTCCTCCTCATTTTCTTCATGATCGCCTCGCAGATGATCACGGTGAAGATGGATCCCGAGGTTTTGCCACCGGTTGCTGATCTCGCCGTTACCGGAAAAATTTTTAAAGGACGATTCGTGGTCAACGTCTACCAAGACGGCACCTTCAAGGACGTCAACTTTGAACCGATTACTGAAGATCAAATCACCGAGCGCATCCGCAAGGTGGCCGAACAGTTGAAGAACACGGATACTCCTGCCAAATTGCATCTCCGCGCTGACCGTCTTGCCCCGGTTCTCTCGATCAAAAAAGTCACCAAGGCTGCTGGCGCTGGTGGTGTGAACACCGTCATCTTTAGTTCGTATTCGACGTCTAGAGGTGATCCGACTCGACCTTCTGAGAAAGATTAGGTCGTTCTTGGTGGTTCGCATCCCCTCCAAACCCCAGACGCGATACAGCCATGCTAAAACTTAGAAAACCCCGCCACGAGAAACATAGCGATCCCGAGCTAGATATCTCTTCCCTGATCGATGTCAGCTTCCTGCTGCTCATCTTCTTCCTTGTCACCTCGACCTTGCTGAAGCGTGAGTCGGATCTGGCGATGAAGTTGCCTACCCCAGGCGAGGGCGTCGATCCGACCGAAGCTCTCCAGATCGCCATTGCTGGCGATGGGCGAATCACCATCGGTGGCCAGGAGATGGCTGGCCCTTCCGACCAGGGAGTGGCCTCCCAGATCACCGAGGTACGCAATCAGCTAACAGAACACAGAAAGCGTGCCGAACTCTTCGGCGACCAGCCGTTCGTCAGCCTGCGCGCCTCCGACGAAGCCAACACCCAGCGTTTTGTCGACGTGCTCAATGCGCTCGCCTACGCAGGGATTGATCGCATCGCCTTGCAGGACGACCTTGCCGCGAACTAATACCACTCCCCAAATCCCCAACTAGACAACACCTCTACTACCATGGCACGCAGATCACGCATAAATCTCGATGACGATGAAGATCCGGAACTCGACATCTCGTCCCTGATTGACGTCAGTTTCCTCCTCCTGATTTACTTCATCGTCACCTCGACCTTGCAGAAGCGCGAGACCGATCTGAGCATCACACTGCCGAGCACGGTGCCGACGGACAGCACCGACCCGGTCGATCCGCTCGCCATCAAGATTGCCATGGATGGCACCATCACCGTTGATGACATCGTGTTGGAAGAAGCTGGAAAAGACGGAGTGGCCAGCAAGGTGATGACGCTGCGCACCCGCC
>JBLHKE010000151.1:0-12590 GCA_047619485.1 Verrucomicrobiales bacterium
CTCGCGAGGAACTGCCAGCCGGTCTCCCGGACTCAGAATATAGTAGCGGTTGGACCCGGATCGCGAGGGTCGACACGGATGTGTTCTTCCAGATCGATCAGCCGAGAGATCGCCCGCCACAGCAAGCCTGCCGGATTCTGCCAGCCTCCGGGAGCATTGGGGAGTTCCGCTACCTGTTGTTCGAACTACTACCAACGACAGGTCCGAACGATGGCCCCCCGCTACACACCTTTTTCTCAGAAATCGATATCTTCACCAAGTAACAACGATGAAACACGCCACCCTACTCGCTCTCCTCTACCTTCTACTTGGATCCGCACTGTCCGCCGAGCAGCCTCCCAACATCATCTTCATCCTCGTAGATGACCAAGGCTACTACGACCTGGGTTGCTACGGCGCTACCGAAATCAAGACGCCACGAATCGATGCGATGGCAAAAGCGGGGACACGCTTCACCGACTACTACGCGGCGGCTCCGATCTGCAGCCCGTCACGCGCGGGTTTCTTAACCGGGTGTTACCCGCGCCGCGTCGGCAACCACGTTTGGGTGCATCGCGCCGACTCGCGAACCGGCATCCATCCAGATGAGCTGACCATCGCTGAGTTGTTGAGGGACAATGGCTACGCGACCGCCTGCATCGGCAAATGGCATCTGGGGTTTCACGAGCCATTCCTGCCCAGTAACCAAGGCTTCGACCACTACTTTGGACTGCTGCACAACCTTGATCCGGTCGAGGTCGTCTATTTCGAGGACAAGGGTGGTGTGCCTCTGATGCGCAATGACGAGGTCGTCAAGCGCCCAGCCGATCCTGCGGAATTGACGAAGCGCTACACCGACGAGGCCATTCAATTCATCGAGCAGAACAAGCAAGGCCCGTTTTTTGTCTACCTGCCGCACACCATGCTGCACAACCCGCTCGGGGTGAGCGAAGAATTCAAAGGCAGCTCAAACTGGGGTGAATACGGTGATGCGATCCAAGAACTCGATCACAATGTCGGCCGAATCTTTGATTCACTGGAGGAGCAGGGCATCGACGACAACACCATCGTCATCTACACCTCCGACAACGGCCGCGGTCCTGGGCGCACGCCGCAACAGAAGATTCGTGGGCGCAAACTCTCCACCTACGAGGGCGGGATCCGTGTGCCCGCGATCGCGTGGGGACCGGGACTGGATCTGCAGGCGGGTTTGGAATCGTCGGCACTCGTGCACGCAATGGATTGGTATCCGACGCTCGCATCTTTCGCAAGAATCAAAGTTCCCCAAGACCGCGTCATCGACGGCCGTGACATCAGCCCATTGTTGAAAGGAAAAACTAAAGTTGTCCCCCACGCCGGAATGAAACTTTCAATCAACGCTGCAGTTCAGATGCGCCGCCCATGGAATCCCGACGGGGAGTGGGCGTCCATCATCCAGCGCAACGAATACAACAACGCGTTTTTCTATCACGGTAGCCAGGGCGCGCTAGCTGCCGTTCGCTGGAGCAATTGGAAACTCTATCTGAACCCCAGCCTCGAACTCTACGACTTGGAGAACGACCTCGGAGAATCGAAGCAGGTGCGAAATCAGGAGATCACAAAGAAACTCCGCGGCATGGCGGTTCTGTTCCAAGAGGAAATGCGCCGCGATGCTCGACCTGCAGGAGAAACTCCTGCATCACCCCGCCCCGACGGGCGAACTGAGATCCCGCAGACGACACTGGCCAGCCTCGAGTCCAAACTCGATGTGACCTACGCACGCTATGGCGATCGCACCCTCGAAATGGACATCTATCGCCCTAAGGAAGCCTGGGGTGAGCTGCCCGCCATCGTCTGCGTGCACGGCGGAGGTTGGAGAAAAGGCAGTAAGATCAATCATACGAAGCCCGCGCAGGCACTCGCGGCACGTGGGTTTGTTACGGCGACCATCTCCTATCGATTGAGTGGTGAAGAACCCTTTCCCGCCCAGATCCAGGACTGCAAAGCAGCCGTCCGATTCCTGCGCGCCAACGCCAAAGAGTATGGCATCGACCCCGACAAGATCGGTGCGATTGGTCATTCGGCCGGCGGCCATTTAGTCGCGCTACTGGCGACTGCGGGTGAGGTCAAAGCACTCGAAGGCGAAGGCGGCAATGCGGACTTCAGCAGCGCGATTCAGGCAGCGGTGCCCATGGGTGCTCAGACAGATTTCATGTCGGAACGCAACCGCTTGGGATCGAGCGAGAAGGAAATCTGGCAGCAGTTTCTTAGCGGATCGCAGCAGCAACAGCCCGAGACGTATCGACTTGCCTCGCCTCTGACACACCTCGACAAGAACGATCCGCCCTGCTGGTTTTTCAGCGGCGAAAAAGACGATCCCAGCACCCACGCTGATGAATTTCGCAAACGAATGAAGAACCTCGGCATTGATTCCAATCTAACCATCATCCAAGGCGCGCCGCATCCGTTCATGGTTCAGCAAGCCTGGTTCGATGAGATGATTGAAAAGGCGGGCGCGTTTTTCGAAACAACGCTGAAGCGGTAGGTGAAATGGAGTGGAAATTTGATAGACGACATCAGCTGATGAAATCAGGATAGAGAACGGCTCGATCAATACTTCACTGCCTTCCGCGAGATGGAGCATCGGCTCAAAGAATCGGCCGAGTGGGAGACCAGACCGAAGCCAGTGATCGATGCCAAAATGCCAAAGGACGAGCGCAAGGCCGATGCGTTCATCGCCCGTACCCGTCTCATGCACGATCTAGCCAAGCTGGCAGTGGAGACCGACTCGACCCGTATCATCACCATTATCACGATCCAGCAGTTCAATCCGAAAGTCGATCTGCCCGGTGTTGAACTCGCGCATCATGCCCTGACCCATCAACAGGCACTCGATGAATCCCGCGATCAACTGGCGATCATCGAAAGGGCACAACTCATGGAGTATGCCCGCCTACTCGGTGACCTGCAGAATTCCAGGGAGGGCGAAGAAACCCTACTCGACCGCACCATGGTCCTGCTTGGCTCGAACCTCGGCAATGCCAAAAACCACAGCAACGTGAACCTTCCGACGATTCTCGCTGGAGGTGGATTCAAGCACGGACTGTATCTCAACTGCGATCGAAAAGGCGAAACGCCGCTCGCCAATTTATACCTGTCCATGCTACAGCGACTCGGACTGGAGCCTGATCGATTCTCGACCAGCACGGGGGCTCTTGATGGTCTAGAATTCGCGGGCTGATCCGATCTATTTGCCGGAACCAATGAGATGTAAACCTACCACGAGAATGGGATTACGTGCTGCGGCTACTAGACGCCCCCTGAGCCCTTAGGGCGTGTTCAGAAATAATTTGGACATATCTGCTAGCCCTTGAACCTCCCACCTGCGTTGGAGTTTCCTCCGAGTAGTTCACTACACGAAGCAAACTCCGCCTTGGTGGCAAGCTCAATGCCTGCCCAGCTATTGACCAACTTATTTCCGAACAAGCCCTTAGCCCACGGAGGTGGGGCCGGTGGGATGGGCCGTTTGTCGGTGGATTCTCCGTGGCAGAGAGCCAAACACACACGTATTGCGGAGCCAACTTGCCGCTTGAAAAAGTACACGTTCCCCGGTTAAATCAAGCGGGATCTAGTCCATCCTCCGCTCCGGCCGCCCTATGAACCCGACGCTACAAATCAAAGTTCCTAGCAATCAATCGGGGTTTGCCCTCTCTACAATCCGGTGGAGCACTCGGCGCTGAGCCGATCTTTGGGGGTAACTCTACGAGCAAATAACCACCTATCCTTAACTGAACATGTGCAAGAAATTAATTTATACCATTGCCTCTGCCCTAGTGCTGGGCGCATTCACAAGTGTGAGCAAGGCGGAGCTCATCGCCTACTGGCCACTAGACGAGGGTGAGGGCACGGTTGCCCTCGACGTTGTTGGCGGCTTCGACGGGCAGATCAACGGCGGCAATTGGTTCACTCCCTCGAAAGTGGGTGATTTTGCCTACGAGGGGGCGGGAGCCAACGAGATCAACTGCGGCGCAGGCCCAACTCCAACTACGAAGGATCTAACCTTTGCGTGGTGGATGATCGACAACCACGACAGCTACGGAACCATCATGAACAAGTCTCTGACGGATTCCACCGCAGGCTACAATATCCTCGTCCGACCACGCAATGAGGACAGCCCGCTGCGCTTCCGCATCGGCGGCTGGCAGGCCTATGGCGGTTGGGGAGCCGAGTGCCGACTTCCCGCAGATGCCTACAACGAAGGTGAGTGGGTACACATCACCTGCACCTACGACAGCGTCACCGACACGGCCAGTATCTACGTGAATGGCGAACTACCACCCAACGGGGATTTCAATCCGAAGACCGGCATTGCTGGTATCGAAGGTGTCGGGGGCTACTGTGAAGGGGTGAACAACTCGGTAGAGCCTCTCTACCTCCGCGGTGGCAACGAGGGCTTCAATGGTGTGATGGATGACGTTGCGATCTGGGATCAGGCACTGACCGCCGAGGAGGTAATGTCCGTCTTCACCAATGGCCCGCGCTCCTTCCAAACCATGCAGGTTTTCACGATCAAGGAAGTTGAGTACACGCCCGCCGACAACCAAATCTCCCTGACTTGGGACTCGCGCGAGGGTGAATTCTATGTGGTGAAGTATTCTTACGATATGCAGAACTGGGACTCCGACCTCGATGATGGCATCGAAGCCGACCTTGGCGAAACGACCACCAAGAAATTTGATCTAGCTCTCCCTGGCATCGTGAGTGGGCGCGTCTACTTTAGAGTAGATAAGATGTAGGTTTTCGACAGCCGCAGAGCGATGCTTGAAAGCAGGAAATTGCCTTTCTGACCCCGGCGTCCCCCGGTGGCTATCGGGCGGAATTAGAGAGGGGGCAGTCACGAGGAGGAGCTTTTTGCCGATCGCGTTGCACGGCATGCCATCCAGATACATGAGGCGTGCGGCGTGGCAGGTCTCCATCGACCAGCGAGCTGAGCCGGGTGGGATGTCGATGGAATTCGACGCGCGTTCACAGGGATCATCCCAAGCTGAGCGCCGTCAGGAAAAATCTCACAAACCCCTAGCTACCAGACAGTTAGGGAAATGGCGGACAGGGTGGGATTCGAACCCACGGTACCGTTTCCAGCACACACGCTTTCCAAGCGTGCTCATTCGACCACTCTGACACCTGTCCTAATAAGTGTTTGGGCACCTGCGAAAACAGGCTACCCGTGGTGAACCCAGAGTTTTAGCCTAAAAACTGCCTCGCGCAAGGCGAATCCGCCGTGCAGGGAGGCAAAAAACACTTTGGGGTTCGGCGAGATCCAGCGATTCTCCAGCAACGATCCTAGCAATGGCATTCACCTTCACCTTTCTCAAGACCTTCTTCATCATGGGCTACCTTATCAGCCCGATCATTGGCTTTCTGTTCGTCTTCATCATTGGGCTTGGCCTGTTCGTCGGAAGATTGGAAAAGTGGTCCAGAGTGGACTCTTTTTACTACTCCCTCATCACCGCCAGCACCGTCGGCTATGGCGATCTCAGACCCACTCAAAAAAGCACGAAACTGGCATCCGTCGTAATCGCCATGTTGGGGATCCTCCTCACAGGCATCGTGGTCGCAACAGCCCTCAAATCGCTCGAAGTCTGCTTCGAGAACCGCAGTGACTTCGAGGAGATCCGCACCAAGTTCAAGAGTTTAGGGGACGGCTGAGCGCCCTTCCAACATCTTGGATTAGGCCGGCTCTTCCGGATAAGTGCGCCGGAAGAACAGGAAGAACAACACCGGGCACAGCAGCAGGGTCAACAGCGTCCCGAAGGCGAGGCCGAACATCATCGCGTAGGCCATCGAGCTCCACATGCCGCCGCCGCCTAGCGCTAGGGGCAGCAGACCGATGATCGTCGTGACCGTCGTCATGATGATCGGACGGAATCGAGAGGTTGAGGCTTGTACAATCGCATCGGTCAAGCCGAGGCCATCCGCAAGTTTCACATTGAACTCGTCGATCAACAGGATGGCGTTGTTGACGATGATCCCCATGAGCGCGATCAATCCCAGCAGGGTCATGAAACCGAAGGATGATCCAGTCAGCAAGAGCCCTGGCACGACCCCGATGAGCATCGGTGGAATGGTCAAGGCGATGACTGCGAAACGCCTCAGGCTGTTGAATTGGGAGATTAAAATCAGCGCCAGAACCGACATCGAAATCGGCATGGCGGCACCAATGTTGCTCTGAGCCTCGGCGCTCTCAGCTTGTTCGCCAGCGTATTCGATCGTGTAACCGTCTGGCCAATCACCCGCCGTGGTGACTTTTTCCAGCCGCGGTTTGATCTCCGCCAATGCGTCACTGGCAAAGCGCCCGCGCACCTGGCATTTGATCGTCATCACCCGCACGGTGTCCTGGCGCAAGATGGAACCCGGTAAAAAATCCACCCCAATCTCCGCGACCTGCCCGAGCGGAATCGCACCTGATTCGGAGCCGTAGATTGGCAGATCTTCGAGCCGGTCAGGGGCCGTGCGGAAATCTTTTCGCGTCCGCAGCACAATCGGAATCGACTTGTCCCCCTCGCGCATCAGCGTCGCCGTCGTGCCGCTGTATTGCGTCACTAGCGCGTCTGAGATCTTCTTCGTATCGAGCCCGATCCGCGCCGATCGAACCGGGTCCGGATCGATCGTCACCTGTTTCACCCACGCACCCCAATCGTCGCGCACATCCGCCGTGCCAGCCACTTGCTTGATCTCGGCGACCATGCGATCGCGCAGCTCGTACAGAGTGTCCATGTCCGACCCGAATAGCTTGATCTGGATCGGATCACCAACCGGCGGACCGCTCTCGAGCGCTTTGGCGGTCACCCGCGTGCCCGGCATTTCTGCTTCAGCGTAGCTGTGGATCGCATCGATCAGCCCGGCGATCACATCAGGATCCTCGGTCTTGGTGAGAATGCTGAGCAGCGAGTAATTCGGGTTCGCTTTTTCTGGGGAGAGCGAGAGATACCAGCGCGGGCCGCCGTTGCCGATCCAGCCCGAGATGCTGACGACCTCATCCGCATGCGCCGTTAGTAGGTGTTCCTCCAAGCGCGTCACCCGTTTCTCGGTCTCAGCGATATCGGTGCCGATCGGTAACTCGACATCGACGACAAATTGGCCGCGCTCGTTCGGCGGGAAGAAGATGTTCGGCACGAACTTAAATAGGAACAACGCACCGACGGTCAGCAGTAGGATCAGGGCCGGATAGGTCCAGCGCAGCTTGAGAGTGAAGCGCAGCAACGCCTCATACGGTGAGTAGAGCAGCTGCAATCCGCGCCCTACGAGCGTGTCTTTCTCCAGCGGTTTGAGGAAATAGTAGCACAGCATCGGGATGATGGTGATCGACAGAACCCAGCTCGCCAGTAGCGTCAGGCTGACGACAGCAAACAGGCTGTAGGTAAATTCGCTGGTTGCGCCTGGCGCCAGCGCGATGGTTGAAAACGCCGCAATCGTCGTGCCACTGGCAGCCAGTAGCGGGATCTGCAAGCTCTTGACCGCTCCGGTGACCGCATCGGATCGCTCCTCGCCCGCATCTAGGCGCACGAGGATCTGTTCGCTGACCACGACGGCGTTGTCGACGAGTAGACCGAGTGAAATAATCAGCGCCGCGATCGACATCATCTCGAGCAGCACGCCCATCGACGGCATGAAAAAGAAGCAGATGAACACCGCCGACGGCACGAGCACACCGACGATCACCGCCAGACGCCAGCCGGCGAACAACAGCATCACCACCAGGACGAAGAAGAAGGCCTGGCCGAGGTTGACGACAAAATCGTTGATCGATTTCGAAACGTATTTCGGCTGATAGAACATGGTCTCGATGTCGAGTCCGACCGGCATGCCCGCCTCGACCTCAGCGAGCTTGGCGTTGATGCGTTCGCCGATCTCCGTGACGACACCGCCCGAGATCATCGAGACGGCGATGCACACGACTCGATCGCCGTTGAAATGGGCTCGGGACGTGGTCGGATCCCGGTAGCCTCGACGGATCTCGAACACATCCGAGACGCGCACGCTACTCGCCTTGCCAGGCGATGACAGCCGGTAGTCAGCCAGCTCGTCCAGGGTTTCGAACTCGCCCAGCGTGACGAGGTTCAGGCGCTGTGTCCCCACCGCCGCGCTGCCACTGCTGGCGATCGCGTTCTGCGCAGAGAGCTTCAGACTGACCTCGTTGGGAGTGTAGCCACGGGCGGCAAGCTCCGAACTTGAGAATTCGAGATAGATCCGCTCCTCCTGATCGCCGTGGAATTCCACCTTGCTGACGCCCTCGAGCGCCAGCAGTTCATCGCGGATGTCTTCCGCGTAATCGACCAGCTCTGCCTCGGTGTAACCATCGCCGCGCAGTGCGTAGATATATGGGTAGACGTCACCGATATCGTCGAGGATCGACGGCTCTTTGGCACCATCGGGAAGAGTCGTTTCGTTAACCTTGGCGCGCAGATCGGTCCAGATGTCCTCGAGTTCAAAATAGCTTTCGTCCAGATTGACACTGATGATCGAGACGCCGGGTTTCGAAGTCGACGTGATCTCGTCGACCTCCGCCATCTGGCGGATCGCCTGCTCGAGGGGTTCGGAGATCTCTTCCTCGACCTGCACCGAGGTGCGGCCAGGGTACGAGGTGATGATCTGGGCGGTGCGGATGGTGAACTCCGGGTACTCGAGGCGCCCGATCGTCGTAAAAGTCTTGATGCCAGAGAGCATCAAGATCGCATAAATAACAAGCGCCGTGCGGTTGTTCTTGAGAGTGATCGCAGCGGGATTCATCACACCAGTTACTTCTGCGTTGCGATCGCGACCTCGGCCCCCGCTTCGATCCGGTGCACGCCACGGCTGACGATGGTCTCCCCAGGTTGCAGACCCTCCTGGATCTCAACCTTGCCTCCCGGCGCGAGCATGCCTGCCTTGACGACGCGGCGGATCACTTTGCGTGTCTCACCTTCGCCTTCCAACACCCACACGAACTGCTGGTCTGTGCCGCGCCCGACCACGCACTCGATCGGGATCGCGACGCCCATCCCGTTGCCGTTCGGGAGCGTCAGCGTCGCCTCGCCGTCCATGCCTGAACGCACCGACGGGTCGATCTCGCCCTCGATCAGAAGCGCGACTTGGTAGGTCGTGTTTGCAGCGGCCTCAGTAGCGACCTCGGCGACTTTCGCATTCATCTCGACATCGGGCAAGCTGCCGAGCGTAACCCTCGACAGCATGCCGACCTTCACCTTGGCAACCTCCGCCGCGGGTAGGCCAATCTCAAATTCCATCCCACCTTCCCCCTGCAGCGAGAGCACCTCCTGCCCTGCACTGACGAAGGATTGCGCCTCTACCGACACGCTGCCGATCACGCCGTCGTAAGGCATCTTCAAGGTGCAGTCGTTGAGTTTTTTCTGAGCCGATTGGAAGCTCGATTGCGCCGACTTCTCAGTGGATATAGCGGCCTCTAAGTCGCTCTTGGATGCGTTGCCAGATTCGAACAGAGTCTGCGTGCGGCGCTTCGACTGCTGGGCCTCAGTGAGCTTTGCCTGCGTACCGTTGAGCTGCGTCTGGTAGTCACTCGGGTCGAGGCGCGCCAACACATCGCCCTTTATGTGGCGCACGCCCTGTTTGGCGCTCAGCTCAATGACACGGCCGGTGACCTCGAAAGAAAGTGGCGCGCCCTCGGCGGGTTTTACCAACCCCGAGAACGAGCGTTCGACGGTTGCCCGGGGTTTCTCGACCTCGATTGCGAACACCGGTCGAGGTTTCGCTGCGGGCGGAGCTTTCTCCTCCGTACACGAGCACATGGCCGCACACGAAAGCGCTAATATAACTGAAATCTTCATCTTCTTTTCTTGAACAAGCGAAACAGCTTCTTCTTCTTTACCGGAACCGCCTTGGGCGGTTTCGAATCTGGCACGGGGTTCGACTGCGGGCGCGGCGCGGGTTTGACTGCCGGCGGGGCAGCCACTGGCGTCGGTGCCAGTACGGCCGGCGGGCGCGGGTAGGTACCGTTGCGGGTGATGATTTTTCCGTCGCGCATGAAGGTTTTGAAAAGAGTCACCCACAGTTCCTTGTCGGCATCGCCTTTGTCGTATTCGAACCACGCGACCGAGCGCTGCAGGCTAAACATCTGCTGGAGGTAGCTATAGCTGGCGATCGAGGATTGCTGTTTCTGCTGGAGCAGGCTCGACTGCGCATCGAGCAGGTCGAGGATGCTAGCGGCACCTTGAGCGTATTTTTCCTGCATCGCCTCGTAGTTCTTATTCGCCGCATCGAACGCGCTGCGGCTAAGGCGAATGTTCGGGTGGGCTGCAGCGATGCCGTTCACCGCGACCAGCGCGCGCTGTTCGATCTGCTGCACCGCACGCTCGCGCTGTGCGCCGAGCTGGCGGATGACCGCCTTTTGCTGCAAGAGCTCCGCCTTGCGCCTGCCGCCCTCGCCGATCGGAAAACTGAACTGGATGCCGATGGAGCTCTGGTTCTCCCCTGCCAGATCGGAGCCGTCGGCGCTGCTCACGACGCGATCGTAGCCCGCGGTGGCAGCGACTTCCGGCAGGTAAAATCGACGCTGCTTTTGCCCGAGGATGAGCCCCTGCCCGGCGAGTAGGTGGTCGAACGAAAACAGCTCAGGCGAATTCTCCACCGCGAGGAATTGCAAGAAGGCACCGAAGCGCGCTAACTGCTTGCGGGTCTGGATCTGTTCGCGCGTGTAATCGTCCATGAAATAGAACTGATTGTCACCGACCTGAATGTCTTTGGTTAGCCAGCGCGTATCGAGCGGCTTGCGCAGCACCCGGTTCAGCGCGATCTGAGTGTTCTTCTCGTCCGAGTGACGCTGGATGAGCGTGGCTTTTCCGGTATCGCGATTCTGCTGCCAGCGGAACAACTCGGTTGGCTCCGCCGCACCGATATCGACCCGCAGCTTCGCGAGCTGCAGGTTGTTCTGTGTCAGGCGCAAGTTTTCCTGCTCGATGTCTACCAGCGCACTAGCGGTCAACAGATCAAAGTAGGCAAGCGCCGCCTCCTCGACCACGTCGTAGCGCTGTGACTTGGTGTCGTAGTGCTTGGCGGCCTGGGTCTGTCGCAAGGCTTTGAGGTTGGAGAACACTTCGTCATTAAACAGAATCTGTCGCAGCTCCAGACCGTATGTCCCCTGGTAGGCATGGTCGGGGGTAGTCAGCGGATCGACCTTATCGGAAAAACCGGAACGACCGTTGCTGATATTGAAGCCGATCTGAGGGAAAAGGTTCGAGCGTGCGATCGCGGTGTCGCCGCGGCTGATAATCTCCTCCTCACGGGCGATCAGCACATCGAGATTGTGGTTCGCAGCCAGCCCCATGGCCTCCTCCAACGAGAGGTTCTTCGCGCCATCGGTCGGCTCATTGATGAACTCCGCTTCGAGCGAGGTGTCATAGTCCGGCGACCAGCCGGTCGCCTTCGCGGTGCTCGCATTGATCATCAGGTGATCCTGAACCGGCAGGTAAACAGGCAGCGACTCGGTCGAACTCCCCTGCAGCAGCTGGTGAACATTGAGCGCCGAGCGGCGCGCAACCGCGCGTGTGTTGTCGGGCGCGAGACCCGCCATCGCACCGGATTCGCGCACCTCCTCCTCGCCGACCATGCTCACCGCTGGCAGCCCGCGTTTCGCCAGGCCGGCATAGAGTTTCTTGCGCTCGCCATCGACCATCCGCGGGAGCACGGCGACATACACAGCCTTCACACTGGCCGGAATTTTGTCGAGCGCCGACGCAGCCGTCGCACCAGCAGCGATGAAATTCAGGTTCACCCCGTGCCTCTCCTCCATGACCTTGCTGGCCTTTTTCAAATCTTTCAATTCCGGCATCAGGCGGGCGTCGATGAGAACATGGATCGACGACTTCCCAGTCAACCGCTTCACTAGATCGATGTCGGCCGAGACGCGCTGCGGGCTAGTGATGAAGGTGTAATTCTTCACCGTCGAGGTGCCTTCCTTCGAAATTGGTCGACCGCGCGTGTCCGTCATCTGCAGCGCCCCTGCGACAACCGGTTTCTTGCGCACTTCGTCCGCGAGCCCTTCGGCTCGCTCCGTCGCCATCACCCCAGCGGCGTAGATCACATCGATGCTGTCTGTCGCGAGCGCCGCTTTCAGTAGACCCTCGACTTTTTCGGCCTCATCACCGGCGACAAAATCCTCGCGGTAGTTCAATTTATAGTGCCCCTCGGCCAACACGTCCAACTCCTCCTTAATCTGCGTAACGAAGCGATCGAAGTACCACGACTCGCCGTCCTTGACGATCGCCAGCGTTTTCGAAATGACGGGCTTCTCCTCGGCTGGCAGACCCTCTTCGGGATTCTCCGCCGGCGGCGGGGGGAGCAAATCGGGGAGGTCAGGAACAGGTGCTGCATCCTGCGCCAAGAGTTGCCCAGCCCCTAGGGCGGTGAGGGCAACCAGCCAGACAGCAGCGAGCAGTATTTTAGGTCGTTCTAGCTTCAAAATGGCGATGAGAACATTCACGTCTCAATGCAAAAAGTTTATAATAACACAGGCAGCACGACGCGTTTACGTCCACCACTGGCTTTCGGATGACTGTCTCGCGGCGACTAAAAGTCACCGCTACGATTTTTTCTACCAGCCGTGCGCGTTGCGCACATCG
>JBLHKE010000152.1:0-12551 GCA_047619485.1 Verrucomicrobiales bacterium
GAGCTCTATGAGGTCAACAGTGAGTTGCGTGCCCTTGCCAGCAACCTGGAGAGCCTGGTCGATGAGCGCACCCGTGAACTGGAAACCGCGACCCGCGAAGCACAGGCTGCGAACAGGGCCAAGAGCACCTTCCTCGCAAACATGAGCCACGAAATCCGTACCCCCATGAACGGTGTGATCGGCATGGCCGAATTGCTTCTCGAGTCATCGCTCGACAGCGAACAGAGCCAGCGCGCCCGAATTATCGTGGAATCAGCCCGCTCGCTGCTGACGATCATCAATGATATTCTCGATTTATCGAAACTGGATGCAGGCAAGTTCACTCTGGATCCCATGGAATTCGACTTGCACGAGGTCGTCGACCGTGTCCTCGAGACGCTGGCCGTTGCCAGTTCGGAAAAGAGCCTTGAGACAGGTGCCTGCATCTCGCCCCTGCTGGACCGCCCCCTTCGCGGCGACCCCATCCGCTTGCGCCAGATTCTACTGAACCTGATGGCCAATGCCGTCAAGTTCACCGACACCGGGAGCGTGATCATTTACGTCTCCGTCCTCCACAGCGATCGCGAGAAAGTTAAGATCCATTTTGCGGTCTCTGATACAGGAATCGGCATCCCCCGGGAGGAGCAACTCAAGTTGTTCATCAACTTCAGCCAGGTTGATTCGACCCTGAGCAGAAACTTTCAGGGAACAGGGCTGGGACTCGCCATTAGCAAGTGTCTCGCTGAACTGATGGGTGGCGAAATCGGACTGGAGAGCGAACAGGGTAAAGGCAGCACGTTCTGGTTTTCCGCCGAACTCGAACTGGTCGCGGAAGATCCTCGGAATCCCGCGCTCCACGCCAGTCTCCTCGCGGTGGAGCCCCACCCAGGGATGGGCGGCCTGCTTCGGCACCTTGGTGATCACCGCGATCTCAATATCGAGGTGGTCGACAGAATCGATGAGGCTCACAGGCACCTTGAGGCAGCCGGTGAAGGAGCAGTAAGTTTTGATACCCTGCTCATCGATATTGGTCGGATTAACGAAACCGCCTGCAGTGCTCTGCTTGAAAAGTGCCGGAAGACCTCTCCGCCGCTCCGCTGCGTGGCGCTTGACTGGATCAACGGGAAGGCCATCCCGATTGACCCGAATGGTCTTGCCGGCGGCCATTGGCACGGTCTCCTCACCAAACCGGTCAGTTACCGAAAACTGGCAGCACTCCTTTCGCCTTCCAGCCAGAGTTCACCCGCAACGTACGAAGACGGGGAACCCGAGACTGAAGCTGCCCATATCCTGCTGGTCGAGGATAACCGCGTCAACCAGATAGTCGCGACGTCCCGGCTCGAGCAGATGGGTCATCATATCACCCTTGCCACGAACGGTGTCGAGGCGGTGGACGCCGTTCGCGCCCAGGATTTTGACCTGATCTTCATGGATATCCAGATGCCCGTGATGGATGGCACCGAAGCCACTCGCCGGATTCGATCGCTCGATGACCCCCTCAAGTCTCAAACGACCATCATCGCCCTTACCGCCAATGCGATGAAAGGAGACGACGAGCAATACCTGGCTGCAGGCATGAATGACTACCTGGCAAAACCGCTTGATCCGAAAGAGTTGCAAGCCATGATCGCAAAATGGTTGAGGTAGCCCTGCCGGTAATAGTAGGGTTAAAAGATAGTGGCAGTGAACTTAACCGTAACTGATTGAGGTTTGCCCATTTGATCTCCGTTGTCTTTCATCAACCTTCAACCGCTTTGACCCTCAGGCCAAAGAGAACCCGTAGTGTCCGGAAACTCGAATCGTCGATATTTCATGCGGCATCCCGGTAGTAGTAGCGCAGCAGTCCACCCAACCTTTGCCGACATTGCACCTCACCCGCGCCGTCCGAACCGAACTCCGGCTCGATGATTTTGTTCCCCAAGCCCTGGTGGTTTCGTTCCCGGTGGTAGTGCTCGCAGAACTGGTCGAGCGCCCGTCTCAGCGATCCTTCACCGATCAGGATCATCCGCTCCAAACACTCCGACTTGACTGATTTTACAAATCTCTCCGCAAATGCGTTCAAATTGGAAGAGCGTGGCGGCAGGCGCACCGACTTCACCCCGGCTCTTTCGAGGATCGAAAGGAACTCTTTTGTGAACAGCGTCGAGCGATCGTGGATCAAGTATCGGTACCCGGAGAGAAAGCCGTCCACGCAGTCAGTGAGATTTCGCCCGACCTGCTTCATCCACTCCCCGTCGGGCTCGGGGACGATCCCGGCGATGTTCACCTTCCGGGTCGAGAGCCGGATCACGAACAGCACGTGGTAGCGCACCAGCCCGCGCAGCGTCCACACCTCCACGGTGAAGAAGTCCGTGGCTCCCAGCACCTCCCAGTGCATCTTTAAGAACTGCGCCCAGGTGGTCTTCCGTTCGCGCTCCGGAGCTGGCTCCATACCGGCCCGCTTTAGGATATTGGCGATGGTCCCTCTCCCGATGTCGTGCCCGAGATTGGCCAGCGCGCCCCGGATCCTCGTATATCCCCAGCCACGGTTTTCCTCTGCCATCTTGACTACGATTTGCCGGATCTCCTCGGCAGTTGGTAGTCGACCTACTCTCCGTCGGACGCCGCTCGAATCGTATTTCTTCGCGATGAGCTTCCGGTGCCACACGAGCAGGGTCTGCGGCGTGACAAGGTTCACAATTTCCTTCAACCGACCGAAACGGATCAGCTTGGCCGTGCGCGCCAGGCGTCTCCTATGGTCATCTGTGACGTTCGGCCGTCGGCTCCCCTGCTGCTCCTTCGGTACCCTGACCACCTCCTGGAGGTATTCGATCACGTGCTGCTGCTGGCGGTTCATCCAGCCCGCGAGCGACACCAGGATGAGTTTGAATGCGTCCATCTGTGCATTCTTGCAGCTTCAAGCAGACGGAACACGCTCCCAATTACGGTTTTTGGCGTGCCCTCAACCGCTTGAACTTCAGCCGGTTCTCTTGTAATCGAGTTTCCGGACACTACGGGAGCGGAGAACGGGAGGGGAGTGCTGGACATATTCATCGCTTCATCATCGGAATACACCGGGGTGGGAGCGGTGATTTTCGAGCTACCGCCGAGGCGGCTCGATGATCGGCGCGGCGAGGAAGTTTCCGATCTGCTCGCCGCTTTCGAGATCGAACACGATCACTTGACCAGCGAAGGTCCCGACAAACAGTCGCGTACCATGGACCACACACTCCCCGAGCGTCGCGTCTGTCGGCCCGGGCTTGAGCTCTCGGCCACGTTTCTGATCTGTCCGCGCAAACTGCACTGAGCGCCCTGCGGCGGTGGCGAAATATCCCGCCTCGGAGGCGATCAGGCGCAACACCGGCCCGCCGAGGTCCGCAAGGTCGGCTGATTTTTTCCCGTCCGCGATCTTCCACCGTAACAGCCGCCCATGGTCGCCACACGAGATCACCTCTTTGCCCTCAGGATGGAACGCGACGCCGCGGACCGCTTCGCCGTGTCCGGAGAATGTGATCAAGCGTTTACCCGATGATCCAATCTCGAAGACTTTCGCCGTTTTGTCGCGGCTCGCCGTTGCGATCTGAGTGCCATCCCGATTCCAAGCGAGCGCGTTGATCCAATCCGAGTGCGCCGTGAGAACCATCGATTGCTGCCAAGTCGCCGTGTCGATGATCCGCAACTTCCCATCGCTAGCCCCGAAGGCCATGCGGGCACCGGTCGGATCGAAGGCCACGCACAGGGCGACATCGTCCACGCGCACCGGGGTGGCGACGACCTCCCCAGATTGCGCATCAAAAACCCGTAGTTCGCCAGCCTGCCCCGGCGCTCCAGTGGCGGCCGCGAGGAATTTCCCATCCGGTGACAGATCCAGATCATAGGTGCGCTGACCATTCTTCGGGATCCTCCGCTTGAGAATCTGCTCCCCCGCATCCCAGACCAGAATCTCGTGGTAACCACCGCTGAACAGCTCCTGGCCGTCGCTTGAAATGGCCATCGCCGTCACCGCGACCGGGCGCGGGTAGGTCGGTGGCGCCGCCGGG
Source organism: Verrucomicrobiales bacterium (assembly GCA_047619485.1). Lineage (GTDB taxonomy): Bacteria > Verrucomicrobiota > Verrucomicrobiia > Verrucomicrobiales > DEV007 > JBLHKE01. Next base: position 3,999 of record JBLHKE010000152.1, read on the forward strand.
TGCGGCTGCACCGGTATGATCGCGGAAATCGGAGCCAGCGGATCCTCCGCATCGTATTTCGCTCCCTGCTCGACCCACTGCCGGATCACCCTAACATCGGCATCATCGAGCGGTTTCGCATCCACCGGCATGCGATCATCCTCGTCGTCGACCGTGATTCGGTAGATGATCTCGCTCTCGTCGATATCCCCTGCCACCACTGCTTCCATCGTCTCCTTGTAAGAATCGAGCCGGTACTTCCCCCTCGCCTTGCCCTCGCGGTGGCAGGCGACGCATTCGCGCTGCAAGATCGGCGCGACGTCGCGCGAGAAACTCACCTCTTCTGCCAGAGCAGGACCGCCCGCGATGAGGAGGATGGTTACAATCAGAAAACGCCTCATCACCGGTCAATGTTGGAACAGAAATTCGCTCTTGTTGAGCACCGTCCACAGCGTGTCCTCGAGCGCCTGGCCCCGATTCCCCGACGTCACGATGTATTCTTGGTGCAATGATAGTTCCTTCTCCGTGGGCGCGCGCGCGAGCGCCAGCGCGTAGATTTTCTCGACGATCTCCGCGTCCGCCACGCCGTCTTTGATCCATCCCTGCAAACGCCCTCCCTTCGAGGTGATCATGTCGTTCACCAGCTTGCCATTGAACATCTCCAGCGCCTGTCCGAGGCTCGAGTCGTCGCCGCGCTCGCACTCGCAGATCGTCTGCCGCTCGGGTTGGCCGAACACCTTCATGAATTCCACATTGCCGATCTTCCCGCGGTCATGCGGTTTCAGATCGGGCGCCGGCAGCTGCGTCGCCTTCATCGTCGCGGGCACGCCGACGAATTTCATCGGCCGGCCGGTGACCTCCCCGAGCGCATCCACCAGCTGTTCGGCGGTGAGCATACGCGGTTGGTAGTGGGAAAAATATCGCTGGTCAGCTTCGTTCAACGGCGTCGTCCTGGAACTCGCCTGGTAGGTGCGGCTGTTCAAGATCATGCGCAGCAGATGGCGTCGATCGTAGCCGGAAGCGGCGAAGTCCTCCGCCAGGGCATCGAGCAACTGCGGATTGGTCGGCGGGTTGGAATCGCGAAAATCATCGAACGGTTCGACAATCCCGCGCCCCATCAGATACGTCCAGATGCGGTTCGCCTCGACGCGTGCGAAAAACGGATTCCCATCCGAGGTGAGCCAATCGGCGAAAGCCTGGCGGCGGTCGGTGCCTTCGGGAACGTCTAGTGTTCCGGCTTTTGGCACCCAAGGTTTCATCGCTTGCTTGGTCGCGGGATGCGTCACCTCGCCGCCCTTCGAAGCGAACACGAACATCTCGTCCGGGCGCCCGGACTTGCGGCGCTCGACACGGTTGAAGAAGGCTGCCAGGCCGTAGTAATTGTTCTGCGTCCAGCGCTCGAAGGGGTGATTGTGACACTTGGCACATTGGATCCGCGAGCCGAGAAACAACTGCGAGGTCGTCTCCATCGCGTCGAAGGTATCACCCGCTGCGCGGAAGTAGTTGGCCGCCGGATGCACCAGGCTGCTGCCGCTCGCAGTGAGCACATCACGCGTAAAATCGTCGTAGGGTTGATTGGTGGCGACCGCGTTGACTAGCCAGCGGTTCAATTTGAAGACCGGTCCAGCGCCGATCTGTTTTTTCGAGACCCGCATCAGATCGCCCCACTTCTGCGCCCAGAAATTGGCGTGATCTTCGGATTCGAGCAGCGTATCGATGAGCTGCGCACGCTTGCCTGGCGAGGCGTCGGCGACGAAGCGCTCGACCGCGTCCGGGGCGGGTAGCAGGCCGGTGACATCGAGGGACAAGCGCCGGATGAACTCGCGATCCCCAACGCGCGGCGCCGCGACAAACTGTAGCTGCCGCAATTTCCTGTAGACGTGTTCATCGATGTAGTTCGCGACCGGCGGGTCGCTCCACTCGAAGCCTTCGACCTCGCGCACGAAGGTCAGGTGGCTGCTCTCGATGAAGTCGAGGTAGCGCACGATGATCGCGACATCGCCGCGCCCCGTCCCGGTGACGAGGCCCGATGGGGCGGCACTCGCCACGCTCTCGTCGGAGGTTTCGAAGACGGCAAGCCCGGTGACATCCCGGCGCGTGCCATCACCGAAGCGCGCATGGATGCTAAACTGTTGTTGCGCGTGCGGGTACTTCAATACGCGCACCGTGGACGGGTAGACATCGATGCCGACACATTGCGCCTCGTCGCCAGCTTCGGTCTTTGCTCCCTCCGCAATCCAGTCACGCAGGATTTCGTACTCAGCGCTCCCCTTTCCAAGTCGCTCGCCCCCCTCGTGGGAAACCTGCACAGTCGGCTTGAGCAAGATCAGGCTATTCTCCGGCTCGATCAAGTTCACGCGGCGACCGAATTCCTCTCTCGCGAGTGTCTGCGCATCCAATTTCGGATCGGAGGCGCGCAGCGAAAGCCGGAAGCCACCTTTTCCATGTGGAGAGCCGTGGCAAGAACCAGCACTGCAACCAGCTAGCGAAAGAACCGGCAAGGTCTGGTGCCGGAACGATACCGGCTGTGGCTGTTCCATCCCGCTCACCTCGACAGTGACTGCTAGTTCACCGCCGCCGATCAACACGCGCGTCGTCCCATTGGCCTTCGGTCTGATCACGCCGCGATGCGAAACGGAAACCATCGCCGGATCTTCGACCTTGTATTCCACCTCGCGAGTCACGTCAGAGCTGCCATCCTGCGTGACGACGAGCTGCGCGGATTCGCGCTTACCGAGGAGTTTGACTTCGACCGGGTAGACTTCGAGTTCTGCGGCAAGCAGATCAGGAAGGCATACGAGTCGCGCCAGCAGGAGCAGCGCGATGAGCTTACTTATTCTTGTCATCGGTGAGTTCTGAAAATCGGATCGTGAACGGCTCGCTCTGCACGATGAGCGGCTGCCGGTGAAAATCGAGCGTGACCTCGAGCCGTAGGTCTTTCACTTCTGTGAAATCGACTTTATCGGGCTTCACCTCGAGCGCCGTCGTCGTGTCTTTGGTGTTCAACTTCTTCTCCGTTACAGCAACGCCCCTCGGGGCGCCGACGATTCTCAAAGTCGTGTTAAATTTCTGTTTTTCATCCCGCCAGATCAGTTTCACATGGACTTTCCCGGTCGCGCCCTTGGCGATCTCAGCCGGCGGCGAAACTTCCAGGGTAAGCGGGCTTTCAATCACACGCACCGCGAGCACGCCATCGAACTCATCTGAGATCTCGCTTCCCGGATTGCGCTGGCGCAAAGCGTCGCCCGAACTCAGGCGGCTCTCGTAGGTCTTGCCGCCCGCGCTTGCACTGCCGGTCAAGCGCAGCGTCGCCAGCGAACCGGCGGGCAAGGATTCCGGCAAGCGTAGGCGCAAGTTCGCGTTCCCCTGCTTGGCATCGATCATCGGATTGGCTGCAAGCATCTGAGTTTCCGATTCGATGCGCAATGTGATCGCCTCATCGAACTGATGGCGCTGGCACTGGATGGGAATGACGATGACCCCGCCGGCGACCGCTGGAAAATGATCCCCAAGCGGGCGGTTCTTATCTCCCTGGCGCGGAATCGTCAGCCCGAAGGGCGCCATGCCCAGATTCAGTTCGATGCCGTAGATGAAATCGTCGCCGTGCCGGCCGAAAGCGTCTCCGACCGTGAGCAAATAGTCGCCGCCCTTCGCCAACCGCAAGCGCATCAGGCGTTCGTCGAAAGCGTCGTCCGGTGTTGCCGCGATCTGCTTGCCCTCCGCGTCGGAAAGTTTCAGGCGCACCAGCGCGGGCGACAATAGCGATCGAACTTTGGGGATGATGGTGAGATAAGATCCTGCCGGAACTCCGAAGCGGAAAACGTCCTGATCCCCTCTCGATTCGAAGCGCCCGAACACGGTGCTTGGCACCGATGTCGGATGCGGATTGGCGGACTCGGCGACAAGCGCTCGCTCCGGCCGCGGCTCTGGCGGGCCGATCGTCAGGCGGAATGGTAGACCGCCGCGGTACTGCGAATCGATCAGCTCGATCAGGTAATCGCCATCGGCTGGCGGCGTGAAATTGAGCCACGGATCGGCGCCGTAAATCTCGGAATCGTCGCAGAACGCCTGCTGTTTCCCGTCAGCGGATCGTAATCTGAGCACACCATCGAAATCCTTTCCGGCGCTCTGCGCACGGATCACCATCGCCTGGCCGCCGCGAGCACGAAACCGGTAATAGCTGGCCCCCAAAGGCGCGGACGAGCCGGCGATGATCGCCGGGAACGGAATCTCCTGGGCGTCCTCCTGGCGAACGCGCTTCTCGCAGGCGATCACCTTCTCGTGGCTCGCGCGCGAACGCAAAAAGAACAGGTCACTCACCCCCAAGTTGCTGTGGGCGCGGATCGCCCCGGCGCCGCTAAACTCTGTGGTGATGCGAAACTTAGGCGCCTTGTCGTCGATGCGTTCGATCTTGGCGGGGAAGCTGCTCCACAGGCTAACGCCCTCCAAGCCCCGACCATGCAAGGTAATCTCGGTGCCGCCGTCGCCGGACTCGATCGCGGCCGGTTCGCAGCGTTCGATCTTGATCGCCTGCGCGCCCGCGAACTGCGCGGCGACGAGCGCTAGTCCAAACGCGATGGTGATGCCTTTCAAGGATCCGTCTTGGCTACGGGTTCGCCCTCCGTGGCTGTCGCGGGGACGTCGTAGAGATACAGGTCGAATTTCCCCGCCCGTTCGGAGACGACGACCAGCTGCTTGCCATCTGGATGCCACGCCGGATAGTCGTCACGCTCTTCGTTGTCGGTGATCCGACGCACCTCGCTGCCATCGATGTTCATCACGTAGATGTCGTAGGAACCGTTGCGCGTGCTGGTGAACGCGACCTGCTTGCCATCGGGCGATACCGACGGACGGATGTCCATAAGCGTGTTCTCCGTGAGCCGGCGCTCGTTGCTGCCGTCGACGTCCATCGCGTAGATCTCGTAGTTGTTCTCGCGCGAGTTGCTGAAGACGATGGTCTTGCCGTCCGGCGTGAAGGTCGGCCAGTTGCTGATTCCCTCACACTGCGTCAACTGCTTCTTGTCGCTGCCGTCGATCTTCACCGACCACAATTGCTGCGGTCCGGTCTCGGCAAAGGCGTAGACGACGCGCGCGTTGTCTGGGGAGAAAACCGGGCTGCGCGTGCCGCCGCGACCGCTGTGGGTGATCGCGACGTCCTTCTTCTCTTTCAGGTCGCGGATCACAAGTTTCGCCGTCAGGTTGCCGGTGCACTCGGTGACCGTCATGTAGCGCCCGTCGGCGGAGAGCGTCGGTTCGATGTGGTGCTTGTCGCCGACGTCTTTGACGAGCGGTTCGGCCTTGCGCGACGCCAGATCGAGCCGCATCACGCGCACCAGATCATCCTGTTCATCGTAGCCGTAGATCAGCGCCTTGCCGCCATCGACAAACTGTGGGTCGCGCTTGAGGATGCCGTCTTCAGTGAGGCGCTGCGGTTCGCCAGCCATCGCGGCACCGAGCGCAGCCGTGGCGACCAGTATAATTCCCTTAAAGCAGTTCATGGATCAGGCGGCCTCCGTCTAGGACATTCATCTCTGCCCGCTGCTGCGCACCGACGCCGCAGAGTTCGGCGATCGTCGTGCCGGCCATCAGCGGCGTGATCGGCTCGGTCACCGGGTGCTCGGCGCGTGCGTCGCTCTCGCCGATCGTGCGCCCGGGTTGCACCCCGGCACCCGCCCAGATTGAGAAGTAGCAATGCTGGTGGTGTTCGCGCGCGGCGCGCTTGCTGATCTTCGGGGTGCGACCGAACTCGCCCATCGCGACGACCAGCGTGTCCTCCATCATGCCGCGATCATAGAGGTCGTCGAGCAGCGCGGAAAACGCGCGATCGAGGATCGGACAATGGCGGTCCTGCAGCAGTTCGAAGTTGTAGATGTGCGTGTCCCATCCCCAGTCGCCGTTCGGCGTGAATGTCTCGACGTACTCACTCCAGTTGACCTGGATGTAGGGCACGCCGGCCTGGGCGAGGCGGCGGGCGAGCAGGCAACTCTGGCCGAAGGCGGTCTGGCCATAGGCGTCGCGCGTCTTCTGCTTTTCGGCCGTCAGGTCGAAGGCGTCGCGCGCCTCCGGATCGGTGAGCAAGCCGTACGCTGCCTGCTGCGTCTTCTCCCAATCCTCGATGCGCGCACCGTCGAGCTGGCGGTTGGCGTCGTCCAGCTTCTCCAGCAGCGCCTTGCGGTTGTGAATCCGGTTCGGCGTGATACCATCGAGCATCTTCAGCGTCGGAATATTGACGTCGCCATGCTGCGAACAGCTGACGAGAAACGGGTCATGTGCCTTACCGAGGGCGGCACCGCCGTAGCCTTCGATGCGCCGCGGCAGGTCGCGCGGAATCCCGCGACCGAGCGAAAAGAACGGCGGCAGCGCCCCGCTGTGGCCGCGGTGTTTGCTGATGATTGATCCGAAGTTCGGGTGCACCGTCGGTGACTCCGCGAAACCCGTCAGCCCGATCGTCCCGGCTCCCGGGTGCCCGCCGTCGGTGGTCTTCATCGACCGGATCAGCGAAAACTTGTCATTGCGCTTGGCGAGGCGTGGCAAGAGTTCGGAGAAATGCACACCTGGGATGCGCGTGGGAATCGTCCCGAACGGGCCGCGGTATTCCATCGGCGCATCCGGTTTTGGATCGAAGGTGTCGATGTGACTGGGTCCACCCCACAGCCAGACTAGGATCACCGATTTCGCCTTGGCGCGGCTCTGCGCCGCCTGCACCTCGAGCAGACTTGGCAGACCTGCCCCCATCGCGAAGGGCACTGCCGCGGCGGTTTTGAGAAACGAGCGCCGGGATAACCCACTGCAATCATTGGCATTGAATTTACCGATCCCGATCATTGGTTGGTCTGGTGGGGTAGCATGAAGACGCCTGTGTTATTGAAACAATAGTGAGAACCTGCAGAAGATGCAAGCCCCACCTCAAGATTTCAGCTCGGCCTTCGGACGAACAATCAATATGAGCACGGTTGTCTTCATTGGGAATTCCCAGATAAGCGCAAGCTGGCTCTCCTGACAATCCTCCGGATGAACCCGGACTCGCCCTCATCCGAGTCTTGGAACACTACGCCTACTCGAACAGCTTGCTCACCTTCTCCATGATGGGGGTGAACCCCGTGAGTTTGTCGGATCGACCGTAGTGATAGCGGGCCTGGCCGAGCGTCAGGAAGCGGTTCTTTTGTAATTGGAGTTGGATCTTCTCCAAGTCTTTTCTCAAGTGCTCGTTCCAATGGGCGAGCGCAAATTTGTAGAGAGCCTCGTCGGTGGCGTGAACTTGGTCGATCGGGAGGTTCCGGTTCAGGACTAGCCCGCAGCGCGAGAGTTTCACTTACCAGGAATTGCTGGTGCAGATGTTCAATGGCATCGCCTCGTCAATATAGGCTGGGGACTCACGATAGAGAACGGTCAGCCCGTAGTACCCGAAAACTCGAATCGTCGATATTTCATGCGGCATCCCGGTAGTAGTAGCGCAGCAGTCCTCCAAGCCTCTGCCGACATTGCACCTCACCCTTACCGCCCGAACCGAACTCCGGCTCGATGATCTTGTTCTCCAGACCTTGGTGGTTCCTCTACCGGTGGTAGTGCTCGCAGAACTGAGCGACGGCTCTTCGCAGAGATCCCTCACCAACCAAGGTCATCCGGCTCAGACACTCCTCCTTGATCGAACACACAAACCTCTCCGCAAATGCGTTCAAATTGGGAGCGCGTGGCGGCAGGCGCACCGAGTTCACTCCGCCACTTTCGAGGATCGACAGGAACACTTTCGTGAACACGGTCGCACGGTCATGCGATCAGGTACCGGTATCCAATAAGGAATCCGCTTGAGCAGTCGGTGAGATTTCGCCCGACCTGCTTCATCCACAGCCCGTCCGGTTCAGGCACGATCCCGGCGATGTTCACCTTCCGGGTCGATAGCCGGATCACGAACAGGACGTGGTAGCGCACCAGCCCGCGCGGCGTCCACACCTCGACGGTGAAGAAGTCGGTGGCTCCCAGCACATCCCAGTGCATCTTTAAGAACTCCGCCCAGGTGGTCTTCCGTTCGCGCTCCGGAGCTGGCTCCATATCAGCATGCTTCAGGATGTCGGCGATGGTTTCTCTCCCGATGTCATGTCCCAGATTGGCCAGCGCTCCACGGATCCTCGTATATCCCCAGCCACGGTTCTCCTCGGCCATCTTTACCACCAGCGCCTGAATCTCAGCCTTTGTTGGCGGGCGCCCAACTTTCCCTCGGACGGCGCTGGAATCGTATTTCTTTGCGATGAGCTTGCGGTGCCAGGCCAGCAGGGTCTACGGCGTGACAAGGTTCACAATTTCCTTCAACCGCCCATAGCGGATCAGCGTGGCCTTGCGCGCCAGGCGTCTCCTCTGGTCATCCGTGAAGTTCGGCCGTCAGTCGCCCTGCTGCTCTTTCAATACCTTGATCTCCTCCTGCAGGTATTCGATCACGAGCTGCTGCTGGCGGTTCATCCAGCCAGTGAGAGCGACACCAGGATAAGTTTGAATGCGTCCATCGGTGCACTATCGCAGCTTCACGCAGGCGGAACACGCTCCCAAATGCGATTCTTGGCGTGCCCTCAAACGATTGAA
>JBLHKE010000153.1:0-12543 GCA_047619485.1 Verrucomicrobiales bacterium
TGGCTCGCGAGTCCTCCCTCTTCAAGTTCTTTGCCTGATGCCGTTCGCATGACGACGTCGTCGCGCATAAAATTGCTATCATTGGCATCCTAATAGCCTCCGGCGATAAGGAAAACGCGCTGACGTATCAACTGCTCGATGCTGTGAATCGCTGACTTACGAGGATCGTCGATGGCTCCGGCAAGTTGCCTTAGCAATCTATCCGCGATTCCACTGCGCACGAGCGCTGCGAGACCGGCGTCGCTGGTAAGTTCCGGTTCATCAAACCTCACGTCCCACTCTCTGCCGAAAAGCGAGCCCGTTGGCAGCGGCTTGAGTTCATTTTCTCACCGCCAGAAATATTCTTTTCCTTATCAGGATTGCTCTCTTTTTATCCATAATTCGCTGTGTATTAAGATGTTGCAATGTGCGGCACTTATCTTACGCGAATAATTCAGGCTAGGGGGGATGCGGCTTAGCGGCGATTTACCCGTTTAACTTCAGATTAAGATCAGTGTTAACCTCACTGCCGAGCCGCTGAATCGATTCGCCAACAGGTCACCCATATTGAGGCAATGCCAGTTTCAAGATGTTTCAGCGCGCCCGTCTTCTGATCCACGCGGAAGGCATCGAGTTTATTCTCCAACTCGCTCGCGGCGAAGAGAAAGTTTCCTGTGACGTCGATGCAAAACGAACGTGGGAAACGGTGCGTGGCGCAGTGGCCGACCACGCTTAGGTTCCCCGATTTCTGGTTGATTTCGAACGCCGCCAAGGTGTCGCCGTGAGGCATGCCTGCATCGAGTTTCCGTCCATCGCAGTTCGAGACGTAGGCGAAACGTCCGTTCGGCGTGATCTTGATGTCCGCCGCGTAGCTTGCGCCTTCCCAGCCTGGCGGCAGGGAGGACAGCGATTCGTTCAGCGTTAGCTGGCCCGTCTTGTTGTCGAATTTCCACGGACTGATTCCTCCGCCAGTTTCGTTCGATGTGAACCCCATCGAGAGCGTTGGATGGTGGGTGGAGTGCCGCGGGCCGTGGTATCGGTGATCCGCGTCAGGGCCGGCAGCAGAAGGGGATCGAGCGGCGTGAGCTTCCCCGTTTCGGAATCGAGTGCAAACTGGAACACCGCGTTCGGCTTGGGGTGTGGCACGTAGACGAAGCGATTGCTAGGGTCGGTCGTGACGAAATGCGCGGTTTTGTCAGTGGTGTGCCCTTCCGTTAGCTCGCCGGTGCAATGACGGATGGCGTCAATCTTCCAAACGCTCACCTTCCCCTCGCCATAGTGCGCTCCGAGCAGGCTCTTGCCGCTGGCATCGACGTGGATCGACGGGGATCGACGGGGATTGCATCCCAACCGGCGCGACCTTGAGCTGCTTGAATCCACCGGCCTCGATGGCGATGCTGACAATGTGAGGCTTTGGTCGCTGTTCACCTTCGACCTTAATGTGCGACTCGAGGTAGAGCATCTCGCCATTGGCCGACAGCGCCATCGGCCCAACGACGCCTGGAAGTTCTAAGCGCGTGTGTTCGGTGAGCTTTCCTGATGCGGGATCGACACGAAACGAGACCAGCTCCGAGTCCTTCTTAGCCGATGGAAAGAGAAACGGCTCCGCAACTGCGGGCAAGGTGAGGGCGAGGGTTATCAGGAACGTGAGGCGGTTCATCTCTCTTTGTTTAGGGCAATTCCCAACTCAAATCGACCTTTCAATTTCCGGCTAGCCTCCGTCGATCGTCACCGGGCTAACATTTCATGAGACTTCTGAGAACGGCCCTAGTTAAACCACTCAATGCAGCGCGACCATCAATCCTCACCGAGCCGGCACGGATGTGCAGGATTTCGCAATTTGTCGCGCCGCCAGGCATTACGAGTGGGCTCGCTCGGGGCGCTGGGCTTGTCGATGGGCGACCTGTTCCGGTTGCAGGCGGCGGACAAGCCCCCTACTGGCGACGCGAAAGCTTTGAGTGTGATTCAACTCCATCTCGGCGGCGGGATGCAGCAGCAGGAATCGTTCGATCCCAAGCCGGAGGCACCCGTGGAGATCCGCGGCCAGTTCGGCGTGACCAAGACCAAGACTGGCGATCTGCTCAGCGAGAATTTCCCGCGCACGGCGAAGGTCTCGGACAAGCTCACGGTGATCCGCAGCATGGTGGGAAAGATTCCGGATCACGGACAAGCGACCTATCACCTCTTCACCGGTTACACGCCCACCGCAGTAATCGATTACCCGCAAATGGGCTCGGTCATCTCGCACGAACTCGGCAAGCGCACCGAGATGCCGCCTTACGTGGCGATCCCCGGCAAGGGTGGATTCTCCGGCGGCACCGGATTTCTCAGCAGCACCTACGGGCCCTTTGAAATCGGGGCCGACCCGGGCGCTGCCAACTACAAAGTACGCGATTTCTCCATCCCCGATGCGGTTTCAAAAGAGCGCTTCGACCGTCGCCAGAGCGCGCGGCAGATCATCGAGAAACGCATCCGCCAATTGGAATCCAATCCACAACTGTTAGAGACGATGGACGATTTCTATAAGCAGGCCTACGCGCTGTTGACCTCACCCAAGGCCCAGGCCGCGTTCTCGCTCGAGTCCGAGACTGAGAAGACGAAGCTGCTCTACGGCAGCGATGTCGTCGGCTTGAGGGGCCCTGACAACCGCTACCATCCGAAAGGGCTCGCCGAACGACTCATCGTCGCCCGTCGCCTGGTGGAGTCTGGCGTGCGCTTCGTGACCGTGAACTACGGGGCTTGGGATTGCCACGTGGATGTAAAAAGCAACACGCTCGATCAGATGCCGGCACTCGATGCCGCGATCGCCGGGATGGTGACCGACCTGGAGCAACGCGGTTTGTTGGACACGACGATCTTCTGGGTGACGAGCGAGTTCGGTCGCACGCCGAAAGTGAACCGCGATGGCGGGCGCGACCACTGGGCGCGCAACTACTCGAACTTGATTGCAGGTGGAGGATTTACCCGAGGCCAGTTCTACGGTGCGAGCGACGCCACCGGCGGCGAACCCGCCCGCAACGCCGTGCCGCTTGAGGATCTGCTATACACGATCTATCACCAGTTAGGGATCGATGCTAACAAAGAGCTACTTGCCTTCGGCACTCGCCCTATCGAAATCATCAAGGGCGGCAAGTTGGTGACGGGACTGTTAGTTTAGCCACGCCGGATGATCTATTCACTCAGCCCCCTATTTCTCCTGCTAGCTATGGCGCTAGTGATGCATTCGCGTGACGCCACCGCTGGAGTGAAGAGCGTTGAGCGAACCTTGCCGCGCTATGGGCAACGCGGGACGACCGTCGAGGTCGAGATCCAAGGTGTCTCCCTCAACCAGCCGCGCGAGATTATCTTCTTCAAGCCCGGTATCCGCGCCTTCGATCTGCACTTAAAAGAGGACCCGCCCCAACGCCGAAGCTTCGCCCACGGTGCCTACCTCGATGCGGCCATCACCTGCAAGTTCGAGATCGCTCCCGATTGCCCTCCGGGCCAGTACGCCTTCCGCCTTCTTACCGCCACGGAACTTTCTCACATTGGCACCTTTCACGTCTCGCCGTTCCCCACCATCGCAGAGGCGGCCGAGCCGAATGACTTGCTCCAGCAAGCCATGCCGGTGGCGACTAACATCACGGTTAATGGCATGCTCGGACGCGACCCGGAGGATTATTTCCGCGTCGCCGTCAAGGCCGGTCAACGCCTCGCGGTCGAGCTCGATTCGGTGCGGATCGCTGATCAGGGTTACGGCGGTTCAGAGTTTGATCTCGCGGTGCGGATTCTCAATGCAGACGGGCGAGAGATCGCATCGAACGATGACAATGCTCTCCATCTCCAGGACCCTGTCATTGCCATGGAAATCAACTACGATGGTGACGCCTTCGTGGTGGTGAGGCGCTCGGTGAACCAGCCACAGCAGACGCCCTACGCGATCCACATCGGCACGAATCGCCGCGCGCTCGTGGCCTTTCCACCAGGCGGTCCATCTGGCAAGACGCAGAGCTTGCGGATGATCGGTGACCCTGGCGGCGACTTCGAGGTGGATCTCGCGATCCCAGAATCGGCAGGAGATTTCGAATACTTCGGTGAGGCGCCCTCCGGCGTGCCCCTCCGCTCGAGCCCGTTTGCGAATTTGTTAGAAAGTTCTGACGGCACTGACACACCCGTTCAGCAGTTACCAATCGCTCTCAACGGCATCATCGATCGCCACGACGACATCGACCGCTTCCTGCTCTCGGCCACGAAAGACCAGCCGCTCCACGTGCGCGTCTTCTCGGCGGCACTGGGATCACCCATCGATCCGCTGATCCGCATCCGCAATGCTGCGGGCGAGATCGAGTTGCTTCCCGACGATGCCAGCCTGCCAGACCGCGACGTCTTCGGCACGTCTTACCGTGCTGGCGGCGGGCGCCCCGAGATCCTCGATCCCTCAATCATCTGGACTCCAAAGGCCGATGGCGATTACGTCCTCGAGATCGCCGACAGTAGCGGCGCAGGCGGGCCGACCGGGGTCTACCGGGTCGAGATTCAAGCACCGCGCACGCTCGTTCAAACGGTACTCTGGAGCCGCACCTTCGATTGGGCCGAGAGCACCCGCGTGACAGGTCTAGCGATCCCACAAGAGGGGCGCTGGACGGTGAACGTCTCCCTGCCGAACGGCCAGTGGAACCGACCCACTGGCGAGTTCGATCTCATCGCCCACGGACTTCCTGAAGGCGTGCGTCTCGTGTCCCCACGCATCAAGCCAGGCGTGTCGCTTTGGCCGGTGCAATTCGAGGCTAACGCAGACGCAAAGCCCGGCGGCGCGGTGATCATGCTGTCGGCCAAGTCAGCCGAGGGGACATCGACTATCATAAGTCGCTCACAGGAGAATATTCCGTTCCTCAACCACTCGGGTGGCGATGCCCTGCATCACGTCCAGGTGGATCGCTATGTCCTTGGGGTGACGGACCCGGCGCCGTTCACCCTCGACATCGAGCCGCCACGCGCGGCACTGGTTCGCGGCGGTGAGTTGGCGATCCCTGTCAAGATCAAGCGCCGTGAGGGTTTTGTGAGTGCCGTGGAATACTGGGTCGGGTTTGTAGACGGCGCCATCAGCCCGCAACCACCGACCACCATCGCGGCAGGCGAAACCGCTAGTATCCTGCGCCTGTCGGCGAGCGCTTCGGCCCCACTGGGAGACCAGCCTCTCGTCGTGCTTGGACGTTCGCTAGAAGGCGTGATCCCGCGCAGCCTTGGCGCTGGCGACCGCCGCACCTCGTCGGAGATCGTCACCCTCACTGTCGCCGAACCCTACGTCGAACTCGCCTCGCAACCCGCAAACCTGCGGCGCGGCGAGCGCAAGGCATTCGCCTGGACGGTGAAACACAAGACACCGTTCGAAGGCGAAGCTCGCGTCCAGTTGCTCGGGCTGCCCAAGGGTGTCAGCACGATTGGCGACGATCCGCGACTGACAAAGGAATCAAACGAGGTCGTCTTCGAACTGGAGGCGACCGGCGAGGCTTTGTTAGGGCAGGTCACGGGGCTCGGCTGTGAGATCCTGGTCTCCGTCGCCGGGCAGGAAGTGGCGCAGCGCACTGGCAGAGGGACATTGCGCATCGACCCCTTTGCAGCCGCCGATTCAGGAGGAGACAAATGACACGCACACACATGATCCGACCAAGCGCCTTCTGGCTTCTATTCTCGCTCCTCTTCCCCGCGCTATTCCTAGCAGAGGAACCAGAGGCACCGAGCTTCCGCAAGGACGTCATGCCGGTCTTGTTCCGGGCCGGTTGCAACGCCGGAACCTGCCACGGATCCGCGCAGGGAAAGGATGGCTTCATGCTCTCACTCTTTGGCTACGATCCAAAGGGAGACTACCACCGCATCGTCAACGAGATGGTCGGGCGCCGCCTCAATCTCGCCGTGCCGGAGCAGAGCTTGCTGCTTGCCAAAGCCACCGGCTCCGTGCCTCACACAGGCGGCGAGCTATTTGATAAACAGAGCCAACTCTATTCCACCCTGCTTCGGTGGATCGAGGCAGGCGCACCCGATGACGATGCGGCAATTGCCGAAGCCATCGGCCTGGAACTCTCCAACGCGCGCTTCACCTTCGAGAACGCCAGCGCGACAGATGCCATCAACGTGTCTGCCATCTACGGCGACGGATCTCGTCGCGATGTCACCTCGCTCGCCAGGTTTCATAGCAATAACACTAGTGTTGCCGTGATCGACGAACACGGGCAAGTCACCGCGACTGGCTCGGGCGACACCCATGTCTTCGCCCGCTTCAACCGCTTCACCATCGGCGCCGAAGTCATCGTGCTCCCGCCGTCTGAGGGCTTCGCCTGGCCAGATCCGCCAGCGAATAATTACATTGATACCATCGTCTTCGATCGGCTTGAGAAGCTTCGCATCGCGCCGTCCGAGCTCTGCGACGACGAGACTTTCCTGCGCCGCATCACGCTCGATCTTGCCGCCCGGCCGCCCACGCCGCAGGAGTACGAGGCCTTCATCAACGATAAGACCTCGGACAAGCGCCCGCGCAAGATTGAGCAACTGCTAGTAGACGATGCCTTCGCCGATCTGTGGACGGCCATCTGGAGCGAACAGCTGCGCATCATCGGCGGCAACTACGCGCCGGTGGGCACTCATGTGAAGGCGGCCGACTCCTTCCACGAATGGATCCGCATGCAGATGCGCCATGACCGCCCGCTGAACGAGTTCGTCGCCGAGATGGTGTCCGCGTCCGGGAGCAACCTGACGAACGGCCCCGTCAATCTCTACACCATGCTCGTCCACGCTCCTCGGCTGGATCCCAAGGCATTCGCGGCCGACTTCTCACAGGCCTTCCTCGGCGTCCAAATCCAATGTGCCGAATGCCACAATCACCCCTTTGACCGTTGGACGATGGATGATTATTATGGGTTGGTTAGTTTCTTCAGTGGCGTCGAACGGAAACCCGGAGTCGAACCCCGCGAGCGCCGCATCTTTTATAACACTTCCGCCCCGCCCGCGAAGCACAAGGTCGATGGCCGCCCGATGCCCGCGAAGACGCTCGGTGCCGTCAGTCCGGTTGAGCACAGCGGTGACCCACGCCGCGCTTTGGCAGGGTGGCTGACTTCGCCGGACAACGAGCTCTTCAGTCGCAATCTCGCCAACCGCATTTGGGCGCAAGTGATAGGGCGTGGAGTGGTCGAACCGGTCGACGATGTCCGCGTGAGTAACCCGCCGGTCAACGGCCCGCTGCTCGACGCCTTGTCGAAACGCCTGGTCGAGTCGGGGTTCGACTTGCGCAGCCTCGTGCGCGACATCTGCAACTCCCGCGTCTACCAGCTCAGCAATCAGCCGAACGCCTCCAATCGGCTTGACACACGGCAGTTCTCGCATGCTTACCTGCGCCGCCTGCGCGCCGACGTGATGTTGGATGCGATCGTCGCTGTGACCGGGGTGCCACGCAACCTCAACGGATTCTTGCCCGGCACCCGCGCCATCGATTTCTACCCGCGCCTCAGCGGCAGCACTGAAGGACCACACTTCGGCGAACAGTTCTTCGAAACCTTTGGCCGTTCCAGCCGCGCGACCATCTGCGCCTGCGAGACTAAGAGCGAGCCAACACTATCACAGACGCTGCACATGACGGTTGGCGAAACCGTGCAACAACGCCTCGGTGCCAACGGCAAGCTGAAGGCGATCGTCGAGAACAGCGCCACGCCACAGGCAGCTCTCGAGGCGCTGTTTGTCCTCACCCTGAGCCGCAAACCGACCACGCAGGAAAACGCCGAACTACGCGCTCTGATCGGTGCCGAGGCGAAAGACGTCGCGGTCTATGAGGACATCTTCTGGAGCCTCCTGAACTCGACTGAGTTCGCCTTCAATCATTGATAGAGTCTACGATGATGAGAATCCGACTTACCTCCCTAGCGCTTCTTCTATCCCCGGCGCTCCTCCTCTCCGCAGAGCAACCGCCGGTAAACTACGACGAGCACATCAAACCGATCTTCCGTCAGCACTGCCTCAAGTGTCACGGCGAGGACAAGCACAAAGCCGACCTGAACCTGCAAAGCTACGCGACCGCGATGAAGGGCGGTAGCGGCGGATCCGCATTGGTCGCTGGGCGCGCCGCGCAGAGCTTGCTGTTTCAAGCGATCAACAATCCCGATGACGACGCGCGCATGCCGCCGAACAAACGACCGATTCCTAACGAGCAGATCACCACGATCCAACGTTGGATCGAAAGCGGCCTGCGGGAGGCTGCAGGGGGCGAATCGCTGGCCACCGCGCGCGATACCAGCTTCCAACCGTCTGCTGACATAGGTGCGAAACCGGCGGTCCCGGCGATGCCCGAGAACTTGCCCGATGTTACGCTACCCGAGACGCTCCGTCCGCTACCGGCTCTGGCGCTGGACACCAGCCCGTGGGCACCGTTAGTGGCAGTGTCAGGGCAGGGGCATGTGCGACTGATCCACGCACAAACACAAGAGGAGTTGGGCAGGCTCCCGTTCCCTGAAGGCGTGCCGCACGTCATCCGCTTCAGCCGAGACGGTTCGTTGCTCATGGTCGCTGGCGGTCAGCCGGTTCAGTCCGGCAAGGTCATCCTGTTCGATATCAAATCTGGCAAGCGTCTCGCCGCGATCGGCGATGAGATCGACGTCGTGCTCGCCGCCGACCTCAGCCCAGACCAGAAGCTGCTAGCGCTTGGCGGATCCGGCAAGGTCGTCAAAGTCTACTCGACCGTCGACGGCACGCTTCAATACAAGATCGAAAAGCACACCGACTGGATCACCGCTACTGCCTTCAGCCCCGATGGCAAACACCTTGCCACTGCCGACCGCGCAGGCGGCTTGCATCTCTGGGATGCCAGCGGTGGCGGAATTATCCTCAGCCTCTCGGCACACAAGGCATCGATCAGAGCGCTCGACTGGCGGCCGGATAACAAGTTCTTAGTCTCAGCCGCCGAAGACGGCCACATCATCTGGTGGGATGTCGCCGATGGCTGGCCAGCGATCGACAGATCCAACGCCCACCCGCCGCTGCGCCCGGCGGGATCCTACGGCACGATTCCCAACGGCGTCCTGGCTGCCAGGTTCGACCACAATGGTATGCTCTCGACCACCGGTCGCGATCAGGTGGTGCAACTCTGGGACACCCAAGGCAATTCCCTCAAGAAGTTCAAACTCGACAGCGGCCTGCCAATCAGCATCGCGTTCTCACACTGCGGCGACGTGCTTGTCGGCGGTGATTCGCTAGGACAGGTCCAGTTCTGGAAGATCGACTGAACTAAACCCCATGCCATAAGATTACGTAGATTCACTTTTCCAACCATACCCATACCCATGATCAAACGCAGCCTTACCTACCTCCTAGCAAGCTTCGCTCTTGTCTTGCCTTCTCACGCCGAAGTAGACGCCATCACCAAATCTGTCTCTGGTGAGGATAAGCAGAAGATTGCCGACGCAGCCCCCGCGAAAGCACCTGCCAAGCCCAAGAAGGATCGCAAGATGTTAGTCTTTAGCCTAACCAAAGGCTTTCGTCATGGCTCCATCCCGCATGGTGTTGTGGCAATGAACGAGCTTGGCAAGAAGACGGGGGCGTTCTCCATTGAGCATAGCGAAGATCCTGCCGTATTTACCAAGGAGAATCTGGCGCGATTCGATGCGGTGATGATGCTGAACACCACTGGGGAACTCTTTGAGGAAGCTGAGAAGAAAGCCGCGCTTTCTGAGTTTGTGAAAAGCGGCAAGGGCTTGGTTGGGATTCATTCTGCGACCGACACCTTCTACAGTTGGCCTGAATATGGTGAAATGATGGGCGGCTACTTTGACGGACATCCTTGGCACGAGGAGGTGACCTTGAAAGTCGAGGACCTTGATCACGCCACCTGCGCCTGCTTTGAGCACAGCAAGTTCGTGATCAAAGACGAGATCTATCAGTATAAAGAGAAGCCCTATTCACGCGATCGCTTGCGTGTCCTGCTCAGCCTCGATCCTGACGGCACCAACATGAGCAAAGGCGGCATGAAACGCCAAGACGGCGACTACGCCGTTGGTTGGGTGAACAAGCACGGCGACGGCAACATCTTCTACTGCAACCTGGGTCATCGCAATGAGACGTTCTGGCATCCCGTTGTGCTGCAGCATTTCCTAGCAGGCATCCAATTTGCCTTCGGTGATCTTACCGGCGACACCACGCCTAGCAATCAATTCAAGAAAGAGAAGAAGCAAGCTTCAAGCAAGCCTGCTGGCCCTCTCAAGAAAGGTGATCGCCTGGCGATTGTTGGCGATTCCATCACCGAGCAGAAGCTCTACAGCAAGTATATCGAAACGTATCTGCTAGCGTGCATGCCCCAATTGAATGTGCAATGCCTCCAGTTTGGTTGGGGCGGCGAACGCGCTCCGGGCTTTGCTGCACGTCTGGCCAATGACATGGCTCCTTGGAAGCCCACGATCATGACCACCTGTTATGGGATGAATGATGGCAGTTACCGCGCCTATGAAGAGGGCATCGGCAAACGTTACGCAGATGGCATGCAAGACATCGTGGAACAGGCCAAAGCCTTAGGCACCACCGTGGTGGTGGGTTCACCCGGCATCGTCGACAGCGACACCTTTGCCAAGGATCGCCCAGACTTTGATAAGATCTACAACGCCAATCTTGAGCAATTGAGCAAGATCGCTGAGGTCGTGGCCAAGGACAACGGCTTCACGTTCGCCAATGTGTTTGAGCCTATGATGAAAGCCATGGTGGCAGGCAAGGAAGCCCATGGCAGTGAGTATCACGTAGGCGGCGGCGATGGCGTGCATCCTGCGCCCAATGGTCATCTCGCCATGGCCCATGCCTTTCTCAAAGGCCTCGGCATGAAGGGTAATCTCGGCATGGTGCGAGTGAACTTTAAAAATGGCAACGCCAAGGCCGCCAATGGTCACGAGGTAATCTCCTCCCAGGATGGCGTCGTGACGGTCAAGAGTAGCCGCTATCCCTTCTGCTTTACCGGTGAGAAGGACGATCCTAACGGCACGCGCAGCATCCTGCCATTCTTACCATTCAACAATCAACTCAATCGCTTTCGTTTGGTGGTGAAGAATCTGCCTGAAGCGCACGCCGACGTGACCTGGGGCGGCAGCACCAAGACCTTCACTCGCGAGCAGTTGGACAAAGGAGTCAATCTGGCCAACGCCTTTGTGGACAGCAACCCTTTCGCCGAGAAGTTCGCTGCCGTGATGGAAGCTGTGGAGAAGAAGCAGCGCTTCGAGACGCCCATGATCAAAAGCCAGATCAATGGGTTCCGTCGTTTCACCGAGACCTTCAACGGGGACGCCGAGGTCGAGAAGGCACTCAAAGTCTTGCGTGACAAGCTATTCGCCAAGAACGACGAACTCTATCAAGAGGCGAAGGCAACGGTGACTCCGCTAGAGCATGCAATCAAGATCGTGCCGAAGGCGTAGCCCCAGCACCATCTTGATCGACAAGGATGGAATCATTCATGCGAAGTGAGTTCCAAGCAACGTGGAAAGAAATCATCGTCCCAAGTAGCGGAACTGGTGACAGTTCCGAGCAGTGCACTCCGGCTACGAAAGAAGTGTGACCATTTCTTTCTCAGGCTTCTGGTAGATTCAGCTTTGGGACGATTATCCCTTTCCGCGTCATCCAACAGTTCGGCAGGTTCTATTCAGGAGAAAAGCTGTGATTTCGTCTATTTCGTTGGTTGCGCCTGTTTCGAGTATTGATACGATCGATGGTATGAGTGCCACGACAGAAGAACGGGACCCCTTAGCTGAGAGCGACATCCGGCTTGCCCAAGAGTCAGTCCTTCTCTTGCAGAAATCACGGAAACGCTCGCTTAAGGTTCAGATTAACAACCAGGAAGTGACTTTGCCTGTAGCCATGACGGAGGTCGTCAGCAATTGCCTACAGATCATGGCAGATGGGCAAGCCGTCGAAGTGTTCGGGTCAGATCAGGAAATCGGAACCCAACAAGCGGCCGATATCCTCCGGGTATCGCGTCCCTATCTCGTCAAATTGCTAGACACGGGCGCAATCCCCTCCCGCAAAGTCGGCGTGCAGCGCCGTGTTCATCTATCGGACATCTTGCATTACAAACGTCAAGAGAGCGAGGCACGTCGGAAAGCTCTCATCGAATTGGCCGCTGAGGGACAACGACTAGGCCTGGGAGAGTGAGCCGCGGCGATCCTATCGTTGTGCCGGATGCTTGTGTGCTCTACCCTGCCGGATTGCGACGCCTCATGATGTGGCTTGCTGTTCACAACGTGATTCGACCGAAATGGACCGTCGAGATTCACGATGAATGGATGCGCAACGTTCTAAAAGATCAGCCCGACCTCACGCGCGAGAACCTCGAAAGAACTCGCCGGTTGATGGATGCGCATGCAGGCGATTGTCTCGTGAGCGGCTATGAGAAACACATCTCTGCGCTGTCCCTCCCAGATCCTAACGATCGTCACGTGCTAGCTGCTGCTATACTGCCCCGCGTATAGATTTGTGAAAAGACAAGTGATGTAAATCGGCCACTTTGCTCTATCATTGAAAGCCAATATGATTCGCTTAGAGCTCACTGACCAAGACTTGACTGACATTGTC
>JBLHKE010000154.1:0-12506 GCA_047619485.1 Verrucomicrobiales bacterium
TTCGAGTAGAGTAAGAATCGGACTAGCGATGCCTGGTCATCGGCGTCGCCACCGAGATCAGTCTCGGCGATAACTCGAAGTTTCGGAGCGGTATCGGCTGCGCATACGGCGGTGATCGGAAGAAGGGCGAGCGCGATGGCGATGGCTTTGACGAACTGAGTCTTGGGCATGTTTTAGAGGGTTCGATTGATGGCTGGGATGAATTGTTTGGGGAGATCCATCTTCCCACCCTCGCCTCGTAAAGCATAGTTCAAATGAATCCCCTCGCCCCCCCGGTATCGCCTGCAGCTAGGACAGGTGCAGTCGAGTCGAGCCGTCCCGATCGACATGGCTGAAAGCATGTCTGTCCAACGGATCCAGCACCGGAACGCTCACTGCTTGGTCGGGCACGGGTCGGACGCTCACCGATTTCTGTCGTTTTATTACATGCTGGCTTCCCCATTATGTGGCTAACTATTAAATTGATCCTCATGAAACGAGTTCCACTTGCTGCCCTCTCCTGCTTGTTCCTCATCCATTTGCCGCTCAGCGCCGAGTCGACGGACGCCCCGGGTTTGGAATTTTTTGAAGCAAAGATTCGTCCAGTGCTGATCCAGAGCTGCTACGAGTGTCACTCGTCTGAAGCGAGCCAGAAGAACCAACTCGCAGGTGAACTGTTTCTCGACACGCGTGAAGCCTCGCGAAAAGGCGGAAGTAGTGGTCCAGCGGTGGTCCCGGGCGACTTGGGTAAGAGCCTCCTCGTCAAAGCGATCCGATACGAGGAGCCGTTCAACAATATCCCGCAGCATAAAAAACTCGATGGTTCCATCATCGGCGACTTCCTAAAATGGATCGAGATGGGCGCGCCCGACCCTCGCGATGGAAACGCGGTCGACGCGAGCGTGGGCGAAATCGAACTCGAGGCCGGCCGGAAATTTTGGTCGCTGCAGCCGCTCAAGGAAGTGACGCCACCGCAGGTGAAGGCAAAACCGTGGCTGCGCACCGAGATTGATCGATTCATACTCGCGCCGCTGGAAGCGAGCGGTCTCGCGCCCAACGAGGTGGCGAGTCGGCGCACGCTCGTCCGCCGTGTCTACTTCGACTTGTTGGGACTGCCACCGGAACCCGCCGAGGTCGAAGCTTTCGTGGCCGATTCTGCTCCGGACGCCTATGCGCAATTGGTCGATCGCCTTCTCGCGAGCCAACATTATGGCGAGCGCTGGGCACGGCACTGGCTCGATCTGGCGCGCTTCGCAGAGAGCAATGGTTACGCCTTTGACCAAGATCGAGCAGCGGCGTTTCACTACCGCGACTTCGTCATCAAAGCTCTCAACGAAGACATGCCCTACGATCGCTTCGTCCAACTGCAGATCGCCGGAGATCAGATCGCGCCAGAGAACTACATGGCGCAGGCCGCGACCGGATTTCTTGCAGCCGGTCCATTTACGTCCCAACAAACACAGAAAGAGCGCGAGCGCAGCCGCTACGAACAACTCGACGATGTCGTCGGGACCATCGGCACATCGATGTTGGGATTAACTGTCGGTTGTGCCAGATGTCATGATCACAAATACGATCCGCTGCCGACGCATGATTACTACCGCTTTGTCGCCTGTTTTGCGGAGACTGGATTTCAGGATTACGATCACGATCCCAATCCTGCCGGGACGAAGACGGCCAAAGACAAATTTGATGCAGCCCACAAATCATTCCTCGACGCGCGGGAGAAATTTGAGAAGGAACAGCTGTCCGGTCGCCTCGATCAATGGCTTGCGACAAAGTCAGAGGAGCCGGAGCCAGAGAAGCTTGGGACATGGCAGCACATTGGGCCATTCGCGGCGGCCGATTTCAAGAAGGCCTTCGCCGAAGCCTTCGAACCCGAGAAGGAGATCGATTTCCAGAAAGCTTACGGCGAGTTGAAGTGGACAGCGCAACCTGATTGGAAAGACGGCCAAGTCCATAACACTCTGACCGGCAACAATAGCGCCAACTATCTCTACCGAACCATCGAAGTCGAGCAGGCGCGCCCGCTGGAGATTTCGCTGGGTCGTGACGACGCGATCAAGGTGTTCTTCAACGGTACACAAGTGCTCGCAAAAGAGGTCTCGGGCGGGGCATCTCCCGATCAGGACACGGTCACGTTGCAACTGCTCGCCGGCACCAATCATCTGCTGCTCAAGATCGTCAACGCGTCCGGTCCGTCCGGGTTTTACTTCAGCACCAAACCGGGTACCCCGAAGAACATCGAAGACATCCTCAAACTGGCTGCAGACAAACGCAATGAGCAGCAAAAGGCAGAGCTGCTCAAATGGTTTGCTCCGCGCGATCTAGACTGGAGCAAGCTAAATCTGGCCGAGCAAGAACATCTCAAAGGGCAACCGATCCCGGCGATCACCAAAGTGTTCGCCGCGCGCAAGAATGGCGCCACCTACAATTTTGGAGCTGATACCCGCAAGGTCTACTTCCTCGATCGCGGTGAGTCCAACTCCAAGCAGGGGCTGGCGACTCCTGGGTTTCTGCGTGTGTTAGAGTCTAGCGGCACGACAGAGAATCACTGGCTGTCGGAGGAAAGTCCACCGCGGATTGCCCTGGCGAACTGGCTGACAGATGAAGAGAAGGGCTCCGGCCATCTGCTTGCACGGGTGATCGTCAATCGGCTCTGGCAACATCACATGGGACGCGGAATTGTCGCTACCCCGAGCGATTTCGGCAGTCAGGGCGTCGCTCCGACCCATCCGGAGCTGCTCGATTTCCTCGCGGCCGAGCTGATTCGGGGTGGTTGGAAACTCAAACCGATCCACAAGCTGATCATGATGAGCGCGGTCTACCGGCAATCGGGCGAGATTGATTCACAGGCAGCGAAAGTCGATCCAGGAAACCAGCTATGGTGGCGGCGCGGAGCCACTCGACTCGAGGCAGAGGTCGTCCGCGATACATTGTTGGCCGTTAGCGGATC
The DNA here is from genome assembly GCA_047619485.1 of Verrucomicrobiales bacterium. Taxonomy (GTDB): domain Bacteria; phylum Verrucomicrobiota; class Verrucomicrobiia; order Verrucomicrobiales; family DEV007; genus JBLHKE01. Next base: position 2,936 of record JBLHKE010000154.1, read on the forward strand.
GCTCGATAAGACCATGTTCGGTATGGGATCGCTCGACCAGGCCAACCCACGTCGCAGCATCTACCTTACTGTGAAACGCGGCAATCTGATTCCAATTTTGCAATTGTTCGACGCGCCGGATGCAATGCAGAGCATCGGCGATCGCAATGTCACCACGGTCCCGCCGCAGGCGCTGGCGATGATGAATTCACCACTCGTCCGCCAACTGGCGGAGAAGTTCGCCAAGCGCATCCGCAGCGCGCCTGACGCGGCGCCGGAGCAAATGGTGGAACAGGCATACAAAGTGGCCCTGTCGCGACCGCCGGATGATTCGGAACGGGCGGAGATGCTCGGATTTATCATCACACAGGCCGCGTCGTATGGCGGCAACGATCAGGCAATGGAATTGGCGATGGTCGATTTCTGCCAGATGATGCTGTGCTCGAACGAATTTATTTTTGTCGATTAACTCAAGAAAGATATGAACCAAGCATTCGGAAAATTCCACTCCCGCCGTTCCTTCCTTAGAAACACCGGGCTCGGCTGCGGTGCGCTGGCGCTGACTAACCTGCTCAAGGAAGAAGGTCTGCTCTCGACTGCAAATGCCGCCACAAAGGCTTCGCCCATTGCGCAGACCCGCGCTCCACACTTCGCGCCGAAAGCGAAATCGGTGATCTGGTTGTTCATGCCGGGGAGCCCGTCGCAGGTCGACACCTTCGACTACAAGCCGGAGTTGCAGAAGCGCGACGGCATGGAACTCGAGGGCGCCGATCCCAAGACGGGGTTCTTTACAACCAGTGGCAAGCTCTTGAAGTCGCCCTTCAGTTTCAAGCAATACGGCGAGTCGGGCACCTGGGTCTCGGAGATCTTTCCGCACATGTCCAAGCATGTCGATAACATGGCGTTCATTCACTCGTGTTTTTCGCAGTCGAACAACCACACTCCGGCGATGCTGGAGATGAACTCTGGAATGTTCCTACAGGGACGCCCGTGCATGGGCTCGTGGCTCACCTACGGACTCGGCAGCGAGAACCGCAACCTGCCTGGCTTCGTTGTCCTGCACGGCGCGATGCCGCGTGGTGGCAAGCCGATCTGGTCACCCGGTTTTCTACCCAAGGTTTACCAGCCGACCTCGATTGACGGCGGCAGACCGATCAGCGACCTGGCGCGACGCAACGACATGACCGACCAGCAACAGCGTGCGCAACTCGACGTGCTCAATAGAATGAACCAGGAGCACCAGGCACTGCGGCCCCACGAAGCAGATCTCGCTGCGCGGCTGGAGTCGTTCGAATTGGCCTACCGGATGCAGACCGCTGCGCCCGAGGCGATGGACGTGAACGACGAATCAGAAGCCACGAAGAAGGCCTATGGCGTCGATCAGAACGAGACCAAGCTCGTGGCCAATCAGTGCATCACCGCACGGCGCCTGGTCGAGCGCGGTGTGCGCTTTGTGCAACTGTATGCCGGGACGAATGGCGGCGGTGGAGGCGTGGCCGATGTGCCATGGGACGGCCACAACGACATTGGTGCCAACCACCGTATCGCCGCCAAGAGCGTCGATCAACCGATCGGAGCGCTGCTCGCCGACCTGAAGTCCCGCGGCATGCTCGACGACACGCTGGTCGTCTGGGGCGGCGAGTTCGGGCGAACCTCGGATGCACAAGATGGCAAAGGCCGCGACCACAACCCGCACGCATTCACAATGTGGATGGCTGGCGGCGGCATCAAGGGCGGCGTGCACTACGGTGCGAGCGACGAGTTCGGCTACAAAGCGGTCGAGAATCGAGTCGGCGTCAACGACCTGCACGCGACGATCCTCCACCTGTTCGGCATCGACCACGAGCAGTTGACCTACCGTTTCAACGGACGGGACTTCCGACTGACGGATGTTGCGGGGAACGTGATTAATGAGCTTCTCGCATGAGGATCGCTACGTGAGCACGCCGCCAACGACATTGCCGGCAACATCCGTCAGCCGATAATCTCTCCCGCTATGGCGGTAGGTCAGGCGCTCGTGATCCAGTCCGAGCAGGTGGAGGATAGTGGCGTGGAAGTCGTGCACGTGTACAGAATCCTCGACTGGGCGCATTCCGTATTCGTCGGTCGCTCCGCAGACGGTTCCTGGTTTCACGCCCGCGCCTGCAAGCCACGAGCTGAATGCCCCAACGTCTGCGCGATCGCTTGCGGTCGCCGGTCTGGCGAAGAGCGTGCGGCAGACAAATTCGATCCGCTCATCCGGCTGCGCGGCGATTGCTTTCGCGGCGAAGCGGTTCGCACAGTCGTGGAAGAACGGATCGTTTATGAAATAGCGCGCTTGGGTAGGAGCTGTGATGAGGCCGGGTTTGACCGTGCTGGCGTTCGGGTCGGAGCCGTTGAACAGGGCGAAGAACGGCGTCGCCCGGTTGCGTTTGCGCATCAGGTAGACGCTGCGTTTGTCGGAAGAATAATCGGCGGCGAACGGGGCATGCTGGGTGAATAGACCACTTGTCACGTGGTGGAAACGGATGTGCATCTCCAGGCAACCGGTCGAGCCGGCCAGAGTGAAGCAGAAGCGAGTCGCGCAATTCTTCAGCGGTGAGATGTCGGCGGTCGAAGGACGCATAGCGGGTGGCCTCCTCATCCGTGCCCGAGGCGCGACGGTAGGCGGCGCGGTTCATGATCAAGCGGTGCATCGCTTTGACGCTCCAGCCCTCGTCGATGAGGTGTCGCGCGAGGAAGTCGAGCAATTCTAGATGGGTCGGCGGTGTGCCATGCTTGCCGAAATCATTAGGGGTCGCCACGAGGCCAAAGTACCAGCCCCAGATGCGATTGGCCATGACACGAGCAGTCAGCGGATTGTCGGCGGCGGTGAGGCGCTGCGCGAGTTCCAGCCTGCCACTCGTATCGTCGCCACCCAGCTTGCCACCTCCTAATACTGACAAAAACTCTCGAGGAACGGGATCGCCCTTATCTTCGTGGTCGTCGCTCACTTTGAGATCGATCGCAAGCTTACCATCGATTGTAAGCTTACCATCGATCGGGCTCAACCATGCGATGGCCACTGGTCCGTTTGGTCCCGGGTGGCAAAAGAATGTCCTAGTTGAAGGCATCGATGGCCCAATTGCGGTAGCTCCACGCATCCCCGATTGGATGAACGCTTTTTTCGCCGGCGGTGTCCGCGTAGCGAAGCAGGTCCAACCAATGCCGCCCCCAGCGCTCGCCGTAGTGCGCAGAGGCCAGCAGCTTGTCGACGATCTTGCGAAGTTTCCCGCGGATCGGACCGTGATCAAAGCGCTGAAATCGGGATCGTAGGGTCGGAGACCCATCCTACGGGCTCGTTTTTGTCGCGACGCGATCAGGTCATTCTGTCATGTTTTTGAGTTCTCTCCATGAATCCTCCAGTTCGAATCCTCACAGCACTATGCTTGATCTCCTCGTCGTGCTTGGCTGCGGAGCTGCCGGACACGGCAAGCGCATTCGTCCAGAAACACTGCGCAGAGTGCCACGACGAGTCAACGTCCAAGGGCGATTTCCGCATTGATCTGCTCGGCAATGATCTCGCCAACAAGGCGCACCACAAACGTTGGGCTCGCGTTTTTGAGCGAGTTCAGAACGGGGAAATGCCACCGGCGAAGAAGAAGGATGGGCCGAGTGCCGTGGAAAAGGAACCGGCCTTGCAGGCGCTGAGGCTGGCGTTCAATGATCAGGCAAAGGCAAACCGTGGCGACGGTGGCCGAGTGCGCACGCGTCGGCTGAACCGGCTGGAGTACGAGAATACCGTCCGTGATTTGTTGGGAATCTACACGCCGCTGCAAGATCTCTTGCCGCAGGACGACCTCGCTGATGGGTTCAGCAACAACACCGGGGCGCTGAGCATCTCGCCAGTTCACATTCAGCAATACATGGCGGCGGCTGATCGCGCCTTGCAGGACGCGACGTTCCCGCAGGCACAGCCCGAGACGAAGGCGCATCGCTTCTCCTACAACCATGAGGTCGAGAAGCCATTTCACGGCCACGCGCACAACCAGTTGCAGTGCAATCTGCGCGGCGAGGATCTGCACTTTTTCCTGCCGACGCACATCGAAGTCCCGGCTTACTTGCGCCAGTTCGAGAAGCTCACCAGGCAGACGCCGGGCTTGTATCGGATCAAGATCACGACCGAGGCTCGCGATACCAAGGACGGCGAAGATCTCTGCTACAGCGTCTGGCTTGCAGGGGGCGGAAAGCGGCGTGAGTTGATCGGCTATTTCGATGCCCTCCTCAATAAGTCGACCTCAATCGAGCTGGCTCACTATTTCCAGCACAACGAGACGATCATTGTCGCGCCGTATCGCATGTCCAAGATTCGCACCGACTCGGGCTACAGCGTCTACCTCCCCGACAAGCAGGAGAAGATCCCAAAGGGCTGGCACCACATCAATAATCCCAAGCCGCCGATCCCTACTGTCGGCCCCGCTTTGGTAGTGAAGCCGGTCGAGATCACCGGGCCGTTGTTCGCAAGTTGGCCGCCAGCGGGGCATCGTTTGCTGTATGGGGAAGGGGACTTATCTGCCAAGGTTGAGGCCGCCAAGACGCAGCTCTCCAGCTTCATGAGTCGCGCATTCCGCCGCCCGGTTCGCGATGACGAACTCGACAATTACCACGCTCTCGTTGAAACGCGGCTGGAGCGTGGCGAGAGCTTCGAAGCGGCGATGAACGCGGCCCACCGTGCGGTTTTGTGTTCGCCGAATTTTCTTTTTCTGGTGGAAGATCAACCGCAGCTGGATGGTTTCGAGTTAGCATCACGGCTGTCGTATTTCCTGTGGCGAACTTCGCCGGATGCGAGGCTGCGCGAACTCGCGGCGAAAGGTGAGTTGTCAAAGCCTGACGTCCTGCGCCGCGAAACCGAACGCCTGATCGCTTCGCCGCGTTTCGAGGCCTTCATCGATGATTTCCTCAATCACTGGCTAAACCTGCGAGAGATCAATTCGACCACGCCGGACCGAGATCTGTATCCTGAATATTTCGTGAACTACGGCGACGGGACGCAGGACGGTCTGCTACACGATTCGATCATCGGGGAGACACGCGCCTTCGTGCGCGACATGATTACGCGCGATCTCGGGATCGGGACATTGGTCAAATCGCCGCACGCCTTCCTCAACCAACGCCTCGCCGAGCACTATGAACTCCCGCCGTTAAAAGGCGCCAAGCTACGCCGAGTCGCGCTACCGGTTGAGAGCGTGCGCGGCGGTTTGTTAACGCAGGCGAGCGTGCTCAAGGTGACCGCAAATGGTGCCAACACCTCGCCGGTGGTGCGTGGCGTCTGGATTCTAGAACGGATTCTCGGAACGCCAGCGCCCCCTCCGCCGCCTACGGCCGGTTCGATCGAGCCCGACACCCGCGGCGCGACCACCATTCGTGAACAGCTCGCCAAACACAAAACCAGCAAGACCTGCGCCAGCTGTCATCAGAAGATCGACCCGCCCGGTTTCGCCTTGGAGTCGTTCGATCCGGTCGGTCAATACCGCGATTTCTACAGGACCACCGAGACCGGCGAGAAGTTGGACGAGGTGCGGACATGGTACGGAGCGCACTACGGCCATGTGAAATATCTCAAGGGCGCGGATGTCGATTCCAGCTCGATTTTACCCGATGAAACAGAAGTCGCGGACATCCGGGCTTACAAAGATATTTTGGCATCGAGGCCGGAGATGATCGCCCGCAATGTGGTCGGCAAGCTCGTCACCTATTCGACCGGCGTCCACACCAGACCGGGCGATGCGCTCGCGATTGATGCCATACTGAAACGCGCCGAGCCGAAGAAATTTGGCTTGAAAACACTGATCCTAGAAACGGTGCAGAGCGAGCTGTTTACCCACAAGTAAAGAATCACCACGATGAAAACCCAAATCCCCCGTCGCCTGTTCCTGAAGAGCTCTGGCATCTCCTTGGCCCTGCCCATGCTCGAGTCGATGTTGCCGACACGCGCTCGCGCGGCCGCCGATACGACAACGCCGCCGAGGCGCATGGTTTGCATCGGAGTGCCCTTCGGCTTCGAACCCACGGCCTTCGTGCCCTTGAAGACCGGGCGCGACTACCAGATGCCCTCGCACCTGAAGCACATCGAGGAGTTTCGCGATGACTTCACGATCATGAGCGGGCTGAGCCACCCCAACACGGGTGGCGGCGGCCACAAAGCGGAAGCAGTCATGCTGACCGGAGCTCCCTATCCTGACTATTCCCACAATCTGAAAAACACGATCTCGGTCGACCAGGCCTTCGCCAGTCACGTGCGCGGGCAGACGCGATACGAGAGCCTTTGTCTGACCACCTATTCCGGCTCGCTATCATCGACGGCGAACGGCGTCTCGATCCCTGCGATCGATCGTCCGTCAGAGGTGTTCAAGAAACTGTTTCTCGCGTCGACCCCAGCACAGGCGGCGCAGGAGATTCGCAAGATCGACGAGGGCCGGAGCATGCTCGACTTCGTCAGCGCTGAAGCGAAGCAGCTGAACACCAAGATCAGCACCGCCGACCGACACCGGGTCGATGAGTATTTCGAATCGGTGCGCGATGTCGAACGGCAGTTGAAGATGTCGCGCGAGTGGGTCAATCGGCCGAAGCCCGAGCCGATCGGTAACGCGCCGCACGACATCGCTAATAACGCGCAGCAGACGGCGAAATTCCGCCTCATGGTCGATATGATCCATCTCGCGCTGGTGACGGATTCGACCCGCGCGATCAGCATCCGGACTTTCGGGATGCACCACGATCTGTCGCACCACGGCAAGGAAGCGAAAAAACTCGAAGCCTGCCGCAAGGTGGAGTTGGAGTTGATCCAAGTTTACGGCGGGCTGTTGCGCAAGCTCAAGGAATCGAAAGAGGGATCCGGCACGCTGCTCGACGGAACGATGGTGATGATGATGAGCAATTTGCGCGACGGCAACACGCACTGGACCTACAACCTGCCAGCCATCCTCGCCGGAGGAGGTTTCAAGCACGGGCAACATCTGGCCTTCAACCAACCGTACCTTGGCGAGGTCGCGACCGAGCTGAATCCCCCCGAAGGAAAGCCGGCGAATGCGCCAAAGAAGATCCCGATGATGGGGAAAGACCAGCAACCGCTGTGCAATCTTTACACCTCGATGTTGCAGCGCGGCGGTGTCGAGACCGAGCGTTTTAGCACCGCGACCGGGCGGCTGAACGGGCTAGAATTTGCCTAGAATATGTGCAACATAGAACCAAATTCATCATGAAAACCTACCTAAAACTCATCCTCCTCGCGATATCTGCATCGATCACCGTCCTCAGTGCTTCACAAGCGGCCGAGCGGGACATCTTCGGCTATGAGGCTCAGCGATCCGCTCCTGAAAAGGTCACCAAGATCGTGTTCATCGGCGATGCCGGAACCCATGGTTCGCGCGGGAACCACGAGTTTGTCGCCGGCTTCATTCTGATGGCGCGGGCCTTGCACGATGCTTACCCCGACGTGCACGCGGTGGTGCACTCATCGAAGGCTTGGCCCAAGGACCTCTCGCACGCGGATGCGATCATAGTCGGTCTCAACCACGGTGAACGCGCGGGTAAAGACGAGCAGATCGGCAAGGCGATGGCACGAGGGGCAGGCTTCATGGCGGTGCATTTCGGCGTCGAGGTCAACATCGGCCTCGCGGCGAAAAACTACCTCGATTGGATGGGCGGATACTTCGAGACCGGTTGGTCGGTGAACCCGTGGTGGGAGCCAGAATTCAAAGCGTTCAGCGAGCATCCCACCGCGCGCGGCCTGAAGCCTTTCACGCTCCGCGACGAATGGTATTACCACATGCGCTTCAAGAATGACATGAAGGGCGTCACGCCGGTGCTTTCGGCGGTGGCACCACTCGGCACCGTGAGAGAGGAGAAGTCGGATCGGGGAGGCAACGCAGATGTTTTCAAGGCGGTCAAGGAAGGCAAGTCGCAACACATGGCATGGGCGTATGATCGCCCCGGCGGCGGAAGGGGCTTTGGCTTCACTGGCCTGCACGTGCATGCCAATCTCGCCAACGATAGCTTCCGCAAATGCCTGATCAACGGTGCCGCGTGGGCTGCCAAGCTTGAGATTCCCAAGGATGGAGTTGCGTCGAAAACGCCGAGTGAAGACGATCTCAAGAAGCTGATCGAAAAAGCGATTGCCACCATCGATTCGGGGAAGTAGTGGATCATTTTCCGCTCAGCCGATTTCAATAAAACCAACGCCAAAATTATCTATGAAGTATTCCCCCGGATCAAAAATCGTTTACCTAGCGATCGTAGTCGCGTGTCTCGGCGCGGTAAACTTTGCCTTCGGCGCCAAAAAAGACCCGACCGATGTGACGGCGAAAGTCGCGGCCGCCGTGAAGGACGAAAGCCTCAATATTACGGCCGGAAACGAGCTTTTCGGAGATACCGCCCCGGGTGTCCCCAAGAAATTGACCGTGGAATACCGCATCGGTGAAGATACGTCCACGCGCGAAGTGGGAGAGAACGCGCGGCTGGCGATTGCCGCTCCAGCTGGGAAAAGGCTCACCATCCTCAAGGCAAATTACGGTCCGGCGGACGGATCGAAGCCGGTGAATGTCGCCGACCTAACGGAGGATCCCGGCGAAGTATTGGACACGCTCCCGGGTTTCGAAATTGAGCATGTCCTTTCCGCGGATGGAGCGAAGAACGGCTCGTGGATTTCCATGGCGAAGGATCCGAAAGGTCGGTTACTGCTCGGAGGCCAGCGCGGTCAGGCCATCACCCGGGTCACGTTGAAAGACGGCAAGGTTGCTAAAGAAGAAATCCTCAACATCCCGGTGACCGAGGCGATGGGCATGCTCTACGTTGGCAATGTTCTCTATATCAATGGCCACGGTAGCCGCGGGTTCGCGCTCTACCGCTGCAAGGACACCAAGGGCAACGACAGTTACGATGACGTGGAGTTTCTCCGCGAGTGGCCGGGAGGATCGGGCGAGCACGGCGCGCACGGGCTGGTGCTCGGCCAGGATAAAATGCTCTACGTGGTGAACGGAAACTTTACCGCCGTGCCGAAAGATCTCGTCGATAGCTCACCCCACCGCAATTACGGTGACGACCTCGCACTCAAGCGCGCCGAGGACGGCAACGGATTTGGCGCGGGGGCAAAACCACCCGGTGGCTACGTGGTGCGGATGGATCTCGATGGCAAAAACGCCGAGATGTTCGCCGCTGGCCAGCGCAACAATTACGACATCGCCTTCAATGCTGACGGCGAACTGTTCGGCTTCGATAGCGACATGGAATGGGATTGGGGATCGCCTTGGTACCGTCCGGTACGCGTGTTCCATTCGGTGCGCGGGGGCGATCACGGATATCGCGAAGGCAGCGCGAAGTGGCCGGAGTATTACGCCGACAGCTACCCGGCATCGGTGAATATCGGCATCGGGTGTCCGACCGGCGTGGACTTTGGAACCGGTGCCAAGTTCCCTGCCAAATACCAGAAGGCATTCTACATCTGCGACTGGACTTACGGTCGTCTAATCGCGGTTCACCTGAAACCGGACGGAGCCAGCTACGTCGGCACGTGGGAAAATTTCGTTGCGCCGAAATCGCTGAAAACCAAAGTGGGTCGAGTTCCGCTCAATCTCAC
>JBLHKE010000155.1:0-12416 GCA_047619485.1 Verrucomicrobiales bacterium
GAGTTCGCCGGATGGCTCGTTGGCGAAACCAGGGGTTGGAGGGTCGAGAACTGACCAAGCATCAGCCGATTGGTCAAAAGCTGTTCCACCATCAGGAACCCGTCCGACCGAAGCGGTGTCCTTCGTGTCATCAGCCCCCTCATTCACCGCTCCGCCGCCAGTGATTCCAAGTTCCTCTACCAGCATCGAGCTGGAGTCAGAAGACTGGTAGACAAGCGCATCAACAATTGCGGCGCCATTGGTCAAGTCAACGTCGCCTGGCTTCGTCGGCACCTGCCCCCCACTTGAAGATGTCGTAAAATAGTCACCATCTAAGCCCGAATAGAGCGCCAGTCCCTCCTCGCTATTCTGCAAGCCGTTGGAAGGAATGACAACGCCAGTATTGGCCGATACACGCTCACTGATCCCTGGCACCGCTACGTTGGCTACGAGGAAAAAACCATCTGCATCGGTTGACATCCCATCTAGATCGATCGCGCGGTAGGCGACATTCCCCGAACCGTTGTAAAACACAAGAACGTGGTTCGCCAGAGAAGTATTCCCAACACCTCCATCGTAGAGTTCGAGAAATTCCATCGTGTCTCCACCAGACTGATCAGAGTCGACCTCATTAAAAACGATTTGGGCAGTCGCGGAAAGAGAGGAAATCGCTCCGGCAATAATGACAGCGGCAAATCGTTGAAATTTCTGTAGCGAAAATCGGGTAGGGATGGCGTTAGTCATTATATTTTGATTGGGTCTCGGGGTACGGTCGATTTTTAGATCTAGGTGCTTTGATAGCACGGTAGGTCATTCACACAAAAGCAATTAGCGTGCCCAGATCGTCACTTAGCACGACGCTAATTATGGAGATTATTGAACTGCTCCGTGAGCAGAGTTATGCCCACAAATTCTTCCCGACAAGCGCCCTTTGGAAGCCTATCCCTCAGCCTTGAGCTGCTCGGCGATCTCCAAGATGAATTTCTTGAAATCAGCCCCTAAATCTTCCCGAGCAAGGCCGAAAACGACGTTCGTCTTGAGGAAATCGAGCTTATTACCGATGTCGTAGCGTGTCCCATCGAAGCGCAACCCGTACATGTCGCGCTCCTTGAGCAAGGCTGCCATCGCGTCGGTCAGCTGGATCTCGCCGTTCTTCCCTGGCTTGGTATTCGCAATGTGATCAAAAATATCGGCAGTGAAGATGTAACGTCCAGCAATCGCGAGGTTCGAAGGGGCCTCGGCTGCGGGCGGTTTCTCCACCAGCTGATCCAGCTGGAACAAACCGTCCTGCCCGTCGATCGGGGTTCCGCCGATGATCCCGTAGCGCTCCACCTTGCTCCGCTCCACCTCTTCCAACCCGACCACAGGCGCCTCGTAGCGATCGTAGATGTCAAGCATCTGGCGCGTGATTGGCTTCCTATCCGGGTGGTTGCTGCTGATCAGCGTGTCTCCTAACAAAAGCACAAATGGCTCTTTTCCAACGTGGTCGCGAGCGTATGAGACGGCATCGCCAAGGCCGTTGAGTTCCTTCTGCCAGACGAAGTGAATGTTGGCTTTGTCGGCGATCTTGTTGATCTCCGCGAGTTCCTCCAGCTTGCCCTTGGCGGAGAGTTCGGTCTCGAGTTCGAAGTTGCGATAGAAGTGTTCCTCGATCGCGCGCTTGCTCTTGCCGATCACCATCAGGATATCTGTGATGCCAGAGGCGGTGGCCTCTTCGACGACATACTGGATCGTCGGAGTGTCGACGATCGGCAGCATCTCTTTGGGTTGCGACTTCGTGGCGGGGAGAAAACGCGTGCCGAAACCGGCTGCGGGGATGACTGCTTTGGTGACTGGCATTGAGGAAAGTGGGATTGTTAGTGGAGGAAAGGGGTTAGAGGATCGTCGGCTTCAAGACCGCCATCCCGAGTGGTTCGAGGGAGCTCACCAATTTCTGATACATCGCCTCGTCCTCGTAGGTCCCAACGATCGCACCGCCGGAACCGGTGAATTTTGCGGTCGCCCCGACATTGCGAGCCGTCTCCACCATCTTCAAATTCCCCTGCCCCATCCTGTAGATTTCACAGCGTTTGTCGAAGTTGGCATCGAGTAGCGGCCCTACCTTGTCCGGCTCCCCGGCGATGAGGTGATCGCGCACCTTCGACGTCAGGTCGGCCCAGTATTGCATGGCATCGACCACCGCTGCGTCGCCGCGATTAAAGCGGCTTCGGATGTCATTGTGGAAAACTTCAGTGCCCTCTGAGAGTTTGGTCGTGTAGGCGATGTAGAGCGGTGGCAGTAGCGCGGGATCGATCTCCTCGTAATGGCCATGCCCCTGCGACTCGATGTGCTTGCGCTCGAAATCCATGTAGACGAGTCCCTCATAGGTCTGGATGACCCGATCCTGTAGGCCGGCTGGGATCTTCAGTTCGTCGTTCTCGACGCTAAGCGCCAAGGTAGGCAGGATCGGTTTCGGGATCGTCACGCCGTAGAACGACATCAGCGCCCGGAAGCACGCCGTAATGATCGCACTCGATCCAGCCATGCCAACCTGGGAAGGGATGTTGCTCTGGTAATTGATGGTGAAGTTGCGCTCGTGCAGCTTGATATCGTTTTCCTGGCAGTAGTCGTAGAAGCGCTTTACCGACGCCTTCAGCAGGCGCAAACCGCCGTAGTAGCCAAACTGACGCACGTCTTGGGCAAGCGCCCCAATACCACTGAAGATCGAGTGATCACGCTTCGCAGGAGTAATCTCCAGCGCCGGGGTTTCATAGAGGACGATCTCAGCTTCGAAATTTTTGACGATGAAGGAAATCGTCTTCCCATAATACCCGTCGGACGGGTTGCCGATGAGGCCGGCTCTGGGATACGAAATGGAACGGATAATCACGGCTCATCCAGTATCTGGCGGAAGTTGATCAGTCAAGGGCAATGAACCGTTCTACGCAGTCCGCCGCAGAGCCCCTCCCACGCGGAATTCCTCGGATTTGGATGAACATGCCACTCCCAACCGCTGTCCCACACCTCGGTGGCTCCAAAAAACCAGTTGCCCTTTTCACTTTGTAACACAAAGTTACTGCTTTCCGAGATGCTATGACCGATCAAGAAGTTGCCGCAGACCACCTAAAAATCATCCGCTCGCTCATGCAACGTGCGACCGTCTACCGGGCAATTTCCGCGCCAGCAGCGATCTTTGGCGGCATCATCGCCCTGGTGACTGGCTTGGTGATGGCGCAGCGCGCGCCTGCTCCCGCCACAGGTAAACCGGATGGCATGGTCTGCGACGCCTTCTCTACAACACGCTTCCAATTCGAAGGGGCAATCGACCCGATGACCTTCTTTAGCATCTGGCTTGGAGTCCTGATCATCGTAGCCATTTTCAACGCCACCCTCCTCTGGCGCGGTTCGCAACTGCGCAGCGAACTTTTTTTTTCCTCGGGCATGAGGCTGGCCCTGCATGCCACTGCGCCACCGATGCTCGCCGGTGGCGTCGTCTCCTACATCCTCATCGAAGTTGGGGGGTCGATGACCGTCTGCGCACTCCTGTGGGTCGTCTTCTACTCGCTCGCCCTGCTGGCCGCGCGTAGTTTTGCACCGCGATCGATGCGCTGGCTCGGATGGATGTTCTTCTGCGCTGGGCTCGGGCTCTTCGTGCTGATGCGATTGTTCGGCCACCACCTCAGCGGAAAATTTGCGACCGACCAGGCACTGGCGGGACTCGTGATGGCGAGCACCTTCGGCCTGCTCCACCTCGTCTACGCCATGATCATCCTCGTTAGAAAACCTAAGGGAGAGGAAGGAATCTAGACGCGCGGAGCCGGACTGGGCGCACTAGCAATTAATCGCATGATCGATTTCTCAAAGCTCGACAAGGTGATCCACGAGAAGGGACGCCTTTCGATCATGACCCTCCTCGCGACACGTGTGGAGTGGAACTTCCAAGACCTTAAGGGGCAACTGCAGATGAGTGATGGCAACTTGATCACACATCTCCGCGCCCTCACCAAGGCCGGGTTCGTATCGGTTATAAAGGAGATGTCGAAAAAACGCCCACAGAGCAACTACTCCCTCACCGATGCCGGCCGCAAGGCGTTCGAGGAGTACCTCGGGGTTCTGGAACAAATCGTCAACTTCAGCAAAAACGATTGAAAGACTCACCTTTTTTACCCGTTTACTTTGCGACACAAAGCTAATGCAACTAGGAACAACCAACAACAAAAACTGATATGAACATCCATCTAGCAAGACACTACGGCATGTGTTTCGGCGTCCGCGACGCACTACGCAGCACTCATGATCTGGCAGCAGAACGAAAACTAACCGTTCTTGGCGAACTGGTGCACAACCCGGTCGTGCAAGAACATCTGGGGCGGCTCGGTGTCCGCAACGGCTCGCTCAGCGATATGGAATCGGCACAAACCAAGGATGTCGTGATCACGGCGCACGGCGCTGCTGACCGCGACCGCAAGCGCTGGGCGGACGCGGGATTTCGCGTCAGTGACACCACCTGCCCACTGGTGAAGAAGGCGCACAACGCGCTCGCCCAACTGGTGGCGCGAGGGTTTTACCCGGTCGTCATCGGCAAGCGCGATCACGTCGAGGTGCGCGGACTCGTCGGCGACTTCCCAGAGGCTGCAGTGGTGGAGACTTTCCGCGACATCGTCCGTCTGCCGCGCGGGAAAAATCTCGGCGTAGTCTCCCAGACGACGCAACCGATCGATCAAGTCAAACGCATGGTCGGCCAGATCGAGCGCTGTCACCCGACCGTCGAGGTCGAGTTCAAGGACACGGTCTGCCAGCCGACCAAAGATCGCCAGCGCGCGCTGGAGGATCTCTGCGCAGAAAACGAAGTCGTCATTGTCGTAGGTGGAGCCAACAGCAACAACACCGCCCAACTCGCTCGCACTGCTGAAAAACTCGGAGCCCGAGCCTACCATGTGGCGCGCGCTGAAGAGGTGGATCCACGCTGGCTACGACGGGTTGAAAACGTCGGTGTCACCGCTGGTACAAGCACCCTTGACGAAAGCGTGCAGCAGGTATTCGCTCGGCTGAAGGAGATCGCTGCCGCACAGGCAGACACCATCGGGAAGCGGCTAAAAACTCTCGCAGGTGTCTGATTCAACCAGTCCGAACGATCCGTAGATGGAAACACTAGACTGGACCGATTAGTTCGAATCAAACATCTCAGTTTTCACATCGAGTTCTTCCGCGAACGCCCCGATGAGCTTAGTGCCATGCAACGTAGATTCTGGCATCTTCACAGTTCGAGACCGTTTTCCCAGCGGCGGGCTATGTGCTGTGTTTCGATCACCGGCACTGCCTGATGGCCTCCGGGGTGGACAGGGACGAATTCATGCAACGCTCGATGCGCGGCCTGCGTTCCTTTTTAACCAATCTTAATTCTGGGAGATCACTCGTACCTAGCGCGAGCATCGATCTACCTGCGTAAGACGGATGGCACTTGGTTAAGGGCTACATCCGAACCTCGTGCGGCTCTTCACAATGAGAGGCAGAGAGTGAGATGACATCCAGCAGCACCCACGGGGTAGCGCCAAATCTCTCAGTGGCTTCTTAGGGCTTGTCAGTAAATAACTCCTACAATCTGCTGGTTATTTTGGCCATCACCCGCGTTAGCTTCCAACTCAAATAGCCCGCTATAATCGCTGAAATCTGCCTTGGTGCTGGCTAAAATTCCTGCGCATCTTTGCATGACTTATTTGCTGACAACCCCTTAGTTCCCGGAAACTCCACTTAAACTCGCGTCTACCCCACGAGCATCCCGGGCTTGCGCTCACTACCTTCGCGGGGCAGATTCGCTGGATGATCGCGCCCCAGTTTCCCGCTAGCAACTGCATCTGCGGTCTCCTCGTTGTAGTTATCCTTTTCGCAGCGGGTGACGCAAAGGCACAGAACACACTCACCGAATCGGAACAAAAGCGAATCCTCGATCGCCTCGAAAACCTTCACAAAACCACGCTCGAGGTGAAGTTCGGTCGCTACGCGAATGCGCTCGCCGCATTCCAGGCCGCTGCTGAGACCCCGACCAAGGCCTACGACTTCTACCTCGAGTGCTACAAGCTGGTGAACTTCGATCAGAAGGGCATGAAGTTCTCGGACTACCGCGATTGGAAAGAGCGCAATATCAAGCGCATCCGTGCAACGGAGAACCAGAGGATGCTTCAGTTCCAGCTGCGCTACCTCGTCATGACGATCCGCGCTCTCCACATGAAAGATCGTTCCGAAATCATCCCACAGCTCCAGGCGTTCATCCAGTCGATGGTCGACGAGAGCGAAAAGATGGGAGAGGCTGCACAGGGGCTCGGTCGCGGCGTCACCGGGACAGTCTTCGCTCAGGCCTACGAGATCGAACTGAAAGCGGTCGAAGGTAGCACCTACGGCTGGGAGATGGCACCGTTGAACCTGAGCGGACACTTCCGCCAACTCATCCTCCCCGCACTGCGTGACGAGGGCAACACGAAGGGTCTGGAGCAGGCATGGAACCGCCGCATTGGTTGGGAGATCGCACTGATGGCACCGGTCGAAGACCTGAAAGTAAGAGACGACTTCGTATCCAAGACACTGCCTTCACTGCAGTGGTCAAAGTGGCAAGACATCGCCGAACATGGCGAACGCGCCAAAGCCGCGAATGCGATGCTCGAATTGATCGAGCAGCACCTGCAACATCCAAACGCCGAGGGTTGGATCACCTCGCTGAGTGACACAGTGCGCGAAGGTTCGGTCACCGACGCTGACTTCGAAGAGGACGATGCCACGCCTGAGGAACCCGAGGGGGAAGCCAGTTCTACGCCGCCCACTACTCCGGGAACAACTGCGCCATGATCGCGTGCAGGTGCTTCCTCAATACCGCGTGGCTGTAGTGCTTTAGGCAGAGCTGGTAGTTGTGCTGCGCCCACTCTGCCGCCTTTGCCTTGTCCTCGACCAGATCCCAAGCGGCATCCACTGCCCTCCCCGTTACCACGCCATCAATGTCGACGACTTTAAAACCGTGCGGTTCGATGTCGCGGATGTAAATGCTGTAGCGGTTGATGAAGACGGGCTTGCGGAACCAGAACGCCTCGAGCAATGCGTTGCCGAACCCCTCGTAGAGGCTCGGGTAGGTGACCAGATCGGCATGCGGGTAGACATCCCACAGGCTGTAGCGCTTGCGCCCATCCTCTCCCGGGCTGCGAAGTTCATTGATGCGTTCGCCGATGAATAGCATCCGCACACTGGCCCCCGCGGCGCGCTCGATGAGATTGTCGTAGTATTCGAAGCCCTCATCGCCGGCATCATGTGAGACGACAAAGGCGATTTTCTTCTCCGGTTTCGCTTTCTGCATCAGGCGAACCAAGTCGATCGCGTGCTCGATGCCCTTCCGATTGACGACCCGAGTCGGTTGGAGGACGAACACCTCGTCCTCGGCGACACCGATCTCCTCCCGGAGATCGGCACCATGGGGATTTGGCACCGGCTCATTTTCGAAGTCGAATACGTTCGGGATCAGCGTGCTCGGCAGACCCCGGCGGCGCGAGAGATCACTGCGCGCTGCGCTGTTGATCACCACGTTGGCATACTGCCCGCGGATCACCGGTGGGAACGCCATGTCTAAATACTCGGGGACAGACGTGTGCGAAAATCGATCGCGCTCCCAGTAGAAATCATGGTGGTGCGCGATCGTCGGGATGCGCGTCTCGGCCATCAACTCAGTGATTGCCAATCCGAGCGGGACGTGGATCGGGATCGCGAGAATGTTCTGCGGGACGATCAACTCGATCTGGAACTTCTCGATAAAATCGTAGAGCGCGTCCTTGCAGCGGTGCTTTATCTCCTGGATCTCGTCGGTGGTCGCACGACTGCGCTTGAGGCAGCCGAATAGCTTCTCATGCAACGCGAGGACGTGCGGTTGCCCGAAGAAAGCCTCCTCGAACAAGTAGCTAGTTTCCTCGGCGGTATCTAGCTTGCCAGCAAACCAGAAGCACTCGTGGCCATCCGCCTCGAGCACGCGTGCCCATTTGGCCGCCTCAAGCGTGACGCCGTCGGTACCTTCGAAGCGAGTAGAGATGAAACCTATGCGCATGAGGGCGTCAAAAAGGGAAACCGCAGATTACGCAGATTTTTTCTTAGATCACGAAGCATCACTCGAAAACATGAAGATGGTTGAGCCTCTATAGCAATTCCGCAGCTCTCGTTTCAAGCAAGCTGCGTAATTTGCGGTTAAAAAATTCAAAGTTAAGATCACTTCGAATTCCCAAGCCGCAATTAACGTGCCAAGAGCTTACACCTCTTCCGTAACCGGTTCCTTCTCCTCTGGATCGCTCTCTTCAGCGGTGAATTTGAGGCGTTTTTCGTCCTTGAGATAGGTGACCGAAACCTTGTCGCCAACCTCGATGTCGCCACGCAGCAGGTGCTCCGCGAGCGGATCTTCGAGATGGCGCTCAACGGCGCGACGCATTGGCCGCGCACCGTAGGCCGGATCGTAACCCTCCTCGATGAGCAGTTCTTTGGCACTCTCATCTAAGTCGATGTGAATGCCCTTCTCTGCTAGGCGCTTCACGACCTTCTCCATCTCGAGATCGACGATCTTGAGCAGGTCAGGCTTGTCGAGCATGTGGAAGACCACCAGTTCGGTGATGCGGTTGAGGAACTCGGGCTTGAAGGCCTTCTTCGCAGCTCCGAGGATCTTCTCCTTCATGCCCTCGTAATCGCTATCCTGCGTGCTGGCTGCCCCGAAACCGAGCGAGGTCTGCTTCTTGACCAGTTCGGCACCGACGTTCGAGGTCAAGATAATGATGGTGTTGCGGAAATCGACCTTGCGCCCGAAGCTGTCGGTCACGGTGCCATCTTCCAGGATCTGGAGCAGCAAGTGCATGACATCCGGGTGTGCCTTTTCAATCTCGTCGAACAGGACGACGGAATACGGGCGACGGCGGACGGCCTCGGACAGCTGACCACCCTCTTCATAACCGACGTAACCTGGAGGCGAACCGATGAGTCGGCTGCTAGTGAATTTCTCCATGTACTCGGACATGTCGATCTGGATCAGCGCCTCGGGATCGCCGAACATGAACTCGGCGAGGTTGCGGGCGAGGAAAGTTTTACCCACGCCAGTCGGCCCGAGGAAGATGAACGAACCGATCGGGCGGCGCGGATCTTTGAGGTCGGCGCGCGAGCGGCGCAGCGCCTTGGAGATGGCTGTGATACCTTCCTCCTGACCGATGACCCGCTTGGTGAGTTCCTCTTCCATCTTGAGGAGCTTTTGCGCCTCCTTCTCCTCCATGCGCTGGAGTGGAACGCCCGTCCACTTGGAGATGACACCCATGATGTCGTCTTCCTCGACCGCGACGCGAGTTTCCTCGCTGGCGGCACGCCACTCATCGAGCACTTCTTCGAGTTCCTTTTTGGACGTCTTCTCCTTATCACGAAGCGAAGCAGCCTTCTCGAAATCCTGTTCCTTGATCGCCTCTTCCTTCTCGATGCGGATCGCCTCGATCGCGACCTCCTTCTCCTTCATCGAAGGCGTACGGGTCATCGCCCCAATACGCGCTTTGGAACCAGCTTCGTCCATGATGTCGATCGCCTTGTCTGGCAAGAATCGACCGGTGAGATAGCGCTCGGAAAGCTTGACTGCTGCCTCGATCGCCGCTGGGGTGTATTCGGCCTTGTGGTGCTGCTCGTATTTGTGCTGCAGACCTTGTAGGATCTTGATGGCGTCCTCGACATTTGGCTCCTCGACCTTAACAGTCTGGAAACGTCGCTCGAGGGCCGCGTCTTTCTCAATGTATTTGCGATACTCGTTGAGCGTCGTCGCACCAACACACTGCAACTCACCGCGACTGAGGGCGGGCTTGATGATATTGGACGCGTCCATCGCCCCCTCGGCAGAGCCGGCACCAACGATGGTATGCAGCTCGTCGATGAAAAGGATGACGTTGCCGGCGCGACGGATCTCGTCCATCACGGCCTTGATGCGCTCCTCGAACTGGCCACGGTACTTCGTGCCGGCGACCATTAATGCGAGGTCGAGTGTGATGACTTTTTTATCGCGGAGCAACTCGGGCACATTGCCACTGGCGATCTCTTGGGCGAGCCCTTCGACGATCGCTGTCTTGCCAACACCAGCTTCACCGATGAGCACCGGGTTGTTCTTGGTACGGCGGCAAAGGATCTGGATGACTCGCTCGATTTCTTCCACACGGCCGATGACCGGATCGAGACCGTCCTTCTGCGCAAGCTCCGTCAGGTCACGACCAAAAGCGCGTAGTGCTGGAGTCTTGCCCTCTTTGCGACCCATACCGTCGCCACCGATCTCTACCTCGTCGCCCTCCTCCATGTCGTTTGGCGAAAAGTTAGGATCGAGCTCGCGGAGGATCTCATTACGAGTGCGTTCGATGTCGACCTCGAGGCTCTTGAGGACACGCGCGGCGACGCCATCACCTTCGCGCAGCAGACCGAGCAAGATGTGCTCGGTGCCGACGTAGGAGTGGTTGAGTTGCTTCGCCTCTTTGCCTGCGAGTGCGAGCACCTTCTTGACCCGCGGAGTGTAAGGGATGTTGCCGACCATCTTGTGATCCGGCCCGGAACCGACTTGCTTCTCGACTTCGTGACGCACGGTGTCGAGGTCGAGCCCCATCTTTTGGAGCACGTTCACTGCGACGCCTTGACCGAGTTTGATCAGACCGAGAAGTAGGTGCTCGGTTCCAACGTAATTGTGATTGAAGCGATCGGCTTCTTTCCTCGCCAGGGCCAATACCTGCTGAGCGCGGGGGGTGAAATTATTCATCATGATTTTTCGTCTGGGTCTTTAGGCTCGCTATCGCCATCGCCGGAGGGAGGCTTATCAATAACACTATCAGGCTCCGGGAGAGATTTCAACCTGTCGCGGAGAATTTCGGCTCGGGTGGCATCACGCTCCTCGGCTGTCAGCTTTTTATTCCCGACAATTTGCAGGTGAGCCGGCTGGATCTCCATCAGTAGCAGATCAACCGTCGGCCGCGCCTCTTCGGGAAACTCGCCAAGATCAATTCCGAGTCGCAACATCGAGAGGAGGTTGAGAGCCTCCTTGGAACTCATCACATGCGCGTATCGAAGGATCGCATACGAGCGACCGATCTGGTCGGATAGCATGTTCTTATTCTCGCCGAGCATGCTCTCGCGCGCGTTGTGTTCGTGGTCGATGATCTGCTCGACGACTTTCTCGAGGCGAGCGATGATCTCTTCCTCACGTTCGCCGAGCGTGTTCTGGTTGGAGACTTGGAAAAGGTTGCCGAGCGCCTCGGTGCCTTCGCCGTAGAGACCGCGCACCGCGAGGCCGATCTTGTTCACTGCCTGGATGACTTGGTTGATCTGGTCGCTGAGAACCAACGCAGGGAGATGCACCATCGAGGAGGCTCGCATGCCAGTGCCTAGGTTGGTGGGACAGGCGGTGAGGAAACCGAGGTTTTGATCAAAGGCATACTCGAGCGAATCGTCGAGCGCTGTGTCGACTTTGTCGATCAGCGAATACGCAGCCCTGAGGTTGAGACCCGGGCGGATCGCCTGCATGCGTAGGTGATCTTCCTCGTTGATCATGATCGACAGCGTCTGCTTGCGATTCAT
Source organism: Verrucomicrobiales bacterium (assembly GCA_047619485.1). Taxonomy (GTDB): domain Bacteria; phylum Verrucomicrobiota; class Verrucomicrobiia; order Verrucomicrobiales; family DEV007; genus JBLHKE01. Next base: position 11,554 of record JBLHKE010000155.1, read on the forward strand.
AACCGCCGCGCTGCCGCTGCTCTTGGCAGCGTGCTCGCGCGAGATCAGGTGCCGCTCGACGAGGACGCGCTTTTGGATAGATGTTAGTTCGCGCAGGTCGGTGGAGAACGCGGCCTTCATCTCGGGCAGATCGTCGACCGCCGGCTTGATTGTCTCGAGCACCATCTGGCGGCGCTCGGGCTTCGCCCATCCCGGGAATGGTGCCGAGCTGAGGTTGCGCGCCAGGCGCACACGACTGGTCATGACGATGTCGCCATGCGGCCCGCTACCTGTCATCCAGTCGGCGGGGTTGCGCATCAGTGTGGTAAATTTCATCATCGTGATCGGAAAGCTAGGCCTGGTCGCCGCTGAAGTGTATCTCTGCCTTGGCGATCTTGTCGCGCAGCGTGCCAGCCGCCTCGTAGTCCTCGTCGGCAATGGCGATGCGCAGGCGGTGTTTGAGGTCGTCGATGCGGTTGATGAAGCGACGGCTCGCGTCGAAACGCTTGGGCGCCTTACCGATGTGTCGAGTGCCCTTGTGCATCGCCTTGAGTAGCGTGTCGAGTCCCTCGCCGAAGATGGCGTAGCAGTGGCTGCAGCCGAGGCGGCCAGTTTTCTTAAAGTCGGTCTGCGTGAAACCACAGGACTCGCAGGTCTTCTCCTCGCCGGCTCTCCCGAGCTTCTTCTCGGTACCGATGCCAGTGAGCAAATCGGCGAGCGCAAAACCCGTCGGGTCGCTGACCCCCTTCTCCTTCGAGCAAACATTGCAGAGATTCACCTTCTGCATCTGACCCTCAACGATTTGGGTCAGGTAAACATTGGCGGTTTTTTCTTTGCAGACGTCACAGATCATTCGGCACGGGTCACGAGTGAGGGTACTATTC